>JAJRUN010000065.1 GCA_024277755.1 Gammaproteobacteria bacterium
ATGCCCAAGCCGTTGGGGCAGGCCAGGAACACCATGTATTGCAGCCTGTATTAGAGAAAATAGAGTCCCGTTATAAAAAGATAGGCTTGAGCAACCACCTTTATCAGGACGGCATCATCGTCACCGCCGACACCGGCCGAGGCCATGGCCGACAAGTGTCATTCATTATAAAAAAGAATCAGCACCGCCTCAGCCACACCGACTGGATGAAGACGCGAGTTGATAGCGACAAGGGAAAGCAGATCTACAGCCATCGTATGTCCGTGGTCGAACCCGTGTTCGCCAATATCACCCATAATAAAGGCCTCGACCGATTTAGCTTGCGGGGAAAAGATAAAGTGCAGGGCCAGTGGCAGCTATACTGCCTGGTGCGCAACAACGAAAAGCTCAGCAATTACGGCAATAGAGTTCATTAGGTAAATAACACGGGTGACAGCAACAGCAGGCGCTTTAGGCGAGGCGAATCAAGCGATATAATTGATGGTTTTTTGAAAAGCGGCGTCTTTAGTTTGAATGTCGAAGACAGCTGGGTGAATATGGAAAATCAAAATAAAGTCGGTTGGAAGAGCATTCATTGTTTTGATGGGTTTTTCTACAGCTTCGTTAGTTGTTCGGCGTGATTTCCCTGTTCCACCTTGATAAAACAAGAGTGATAGTATAGTGTCACTTTATGAAAACTGAACTTGTTACAACACTAAAGCGGCAAGCGACCAAAATATTGGCTGAGTTGCATAAATCCAAAGAGCCTATCTTAATTACTGAGCATGGTCAGCCTTCAGCATATCTTGTTGATGTAGAAGATTATGAGTTAATGCAAGATAGAATGCGTCTTCTAGAGGGGTTATCCCGAGGTGAGCGTGCAATTCAAGAAAGACGAACGTTGACTCAAAAAGAAGCTAAAAAGGCAATGGCTAAGTGGCTCAAGTAATATGGACGGAGCCAGCGTTATCAGACCTTAATGATATAGCTGAGTATATCGCACTAGATAATTATGATGCAGCTGCACATTTAGTTCAGGAAGTCTTTTCAGCTGTAGAACGTTTAGAGCAGCATCCCAAATCTGGCCGCTGCCCTCCAGCGCTTGAGAGAGAAACACGTTATCGGGAAGTCGTAGTTGGACCTTGTAGAGTTTTCTATCGTATAGAAAGTGACGAGGTCTATATTCTGTACGTTATGCGAGGAGAGCGGGAGCTTCGTGTATTTCTCCTTGAAGATCGCGCTGGAGAAAACAGCTAACAAAATTTGATCTGAGTGTGTTTTATCGGCGGTATAAAAATGATGTCAATGGCCGTCCAGCCTATGATTCAGCCGTATTGTTAAAAATTATTCTGTTCGCCTATTCCAAGGGTATTACCTCCAGCCGGGAAATCGACTGGTGCTGCCGAAATAATATTATCTTTAAAGCACTGGCCTGCAATAGCGAACCGCATTTCATGACGATTGCTGATTTTATCAGCAGTAAACCCGGCGACATTGAAGCGATCTTTGAACAAGTACCCTTGGTGTGTGACGAACAAGGTTTATTAGAGCATGAGCACCGGTCTTTGGGTATCCCTATTGCAATCGCTAATAAGAATGATTATCATTCATGTAAGTCCTGATAAACTGCGTGGGTAGAGATGATGAAAGCAAAAAATATATTGGCGTTATTGCTCGGTGCGGCGACGGTTTTGGTATCCGGTTTTAGCTGGGCGGCGGATGAGCTGGTGATTTATTCCGGTCGTAAGGATAAATTCGTTGAGCCGGTGATGGAGAAATTTACCGAGCAGACTGGCATTAAGGTGCTGCTGCATTCGGGTAAGTCAACGGCTCTGCTGAATAAAATGAAAATAGAAGGTGCGCGTACTCAGGCGGATCTGTATTTGAGCAATGATGCTGGTAATCTGCAAAAGGGAGCTGAGTTTGGCTTGTTCAAGTCGCTGGATGAGGCGCTGGTGAAGGATATCCCCGCCAGCCTGCGTGGCTCTGATAATAGCTGGGTGGGTTTGTCGGCGCGTGCAAGGGTGTTGGTGGTGAGCAAAAATGCCAGGGATCTGGATTGGGTGAAATCGGTGTTTGACCTGGCTGATCCACGCTTGAAAGGGCGTTTGGGGATTACTCACAGTGCTAATGAAAGCTATATTGCCGGTGTCACTGTATATATGGAGTCGGTTGGTGAGGCTAGGACTAAGGCCTGGCTGGAAGGAATGAAGGCCAATGTTGATGGCTCGGTGTTTAATAAACACAGCAAGATTGTGAAGGCGGTTGCCACCGGGCAGAAGGATGTTGGGCTGGTGAATCACTATTACATCTATCGTCACCTGGCCAAGGATGCCAATGCACCAATCGCGATTCGCCTGCCGGATCAGGATGGCATGGGTGTGGCTTGGAATGTAGCGGGTGTGGCGTTAAGTAAGTACAGCAAGAAGCAGGCCTTGGCGGAGAAGTTTATTGCCTTTATGGTGTCGGAGCAGGGGCAGAAGATCTTTGCCGAGGCGAACAATGAATATCCTACGCGTCCAGGTGTGGTAGCTGCGGCTGCGGTGCCAGCGGCGGGCAGTTACAAGGTGGCGGATGTGCCGATGGTTAAGCTGGGGCAGAAGCGTGATGCGACGATTGATCTGATTGAAGCGGTGGGAATGCCCTAGGGTCTCGTTATATACCACGAAGCGGGCAAAGTTTTATTCGTGATTTTAAGATCTTCGCGCTCTTCGTGTGCTTCGTGGTGAAAATAGAATGAATGAAGTCATTGAATGACTAAACCTAGAATTGGATCACTGGGTTCCATGGCCGGGATTGTCGTATTAACTGCGACGGTCCCGTTGCTGTTTGTGATCTACAGCAGTATGCAGCTGTCAGCCAGCAAGTGGGCGGGGTTGTGGAGCAGTCGCCTGCCGGAGTTGATTGGCAATACATTGTCGCTGGCGGTGGTGGTAGCGATTTTGTGTCTGTTGCTGGCGGTGCCCAGTGCCTGGCTGGCGGCGCGGCGTGATTTTGTTGGTCGCAAGCTGGCAATCTGGTTGCTGGTGCTGCCGCTGACCATTCCTACCTATGTGTTTGCCCATATCTATACAGTGTTACTGGAGCCTGATGGCTGGTTGGGTCAAATCTGGCAGGGCATTGCTGGTAAGGGCGCGGTGGTTGATATTTACGGTCTTGGCGGTGCAGCGAGCATGTTGGCGCTGGCGACCTTTTCCTATGTTTTTTTGCTCAGTTACACCAGTCTGATTGATTCGCGTCGTAGCCTGGAAGATGCCGCCCGCATCCACGGGGCGTCACGCTGGCAGGTGTTTCAGCGCGTCACGTTACCGTTGATGCGCCCGGCGCTTGCAGCGGGTCTGATTGTGGTGGTGTTGCATGCGTTGTCGGATTTCGGTGCGGTTTCCATGCTGCGCTATCAAACCTTTACCTTGAGTATTTATCTGCAAATGAGTGGCCGGTTTGATTATCAGGCTGCCGCAGGCTTGAGTCTGATTCTGGTGAGCATGAGCTTGGCCTTTTTGGTACTGGAGCGTTTTTTTCGTCGTCAGCAGCGTTATTACGCCGGTGCTCAGACGCGTTTTGTGGTGCGCAAACAGGCCACAGCTGCTGAGACCGTGCTGATTTGGAGCTGGCTGGGCGGCGTGTCTTTGTTTGCCTTTATCATTCCGCTTGGCTGGATGCTGGCCTGGAGTTATGAGGCGCTGGTGCAGGATCTGATCGATGCCAAATTTTGGGGCTACACCCTTAATACCGGACTGGTCTCGTTGACGGCCGCAACCGTTGCTGTGATGGTGGCGTTGCCGATTGGCCTGTTTCATAGCCGCATGCGCAGTTGGCTCAGTACTACCTATGTGCAGCTTTCCAGTATTGGTTTTGTGCTGCCCGGCCCCGTGGTGGCGCTGGGGGCGATTGCCTTTGTGATTGCTGTGATGCCGAATCTGTATGGTGGTTTCGCTGTGTTGATTATGGCGCTGGTGGTGCGTTTTTTGCCGCTGGCGGTTCAGGCGCAGGAATCAGCCTTGTCGCAATTAACCCCTAGTGTTGAGCAGGCTGGTCGTATTCACGGTGCCGGGCCATTACAGAATTTGCGCCGAGTGGTCTTGCCGATGATTCGCAACGGCATGATCACCGCTTGGGTGCTGGTGTTTATCGATGTGCTCAAAGAGTTGCCTGCCACCCTGATGCTGCGTCCGGTGGGCTTTGATACCTTGCCGATCCGTATCTGGATCGAGGCCAGTGAAGAGATGCTGGAACTGGCCGCACCAGCGGCACTGATGCTGGTGCTGGGCACCCTGCCGGCGCTGTGGATCATGATGCGCAGTCACGCGGTGCGGCGTTAACAGGGGCTCGTCTGACGCCCCTGTTTGTTGCTACCCGCAGCTATGTGGGGTCTTTCGGTTGCCGTTCAGCTTGGTTTTGAGGTTGGATATACGGTATAGTGCCGCCTCAACCAAGACCATCCACGGGAGAGAGTGTCGTCATCGACACCGCCGAAGGCGCAACCGCCCGGAATCGCTCAGGCTTCAGGATCGTGGATCGTGGTTGACTCTGGAGAGCGCCTGATTAAGGCAGCGCACCGAAGGGGGTAAACACTCTCAGGTAACCGGACAGAGGGGCGATAGGCAAGCGAGAACCGTACCCAAAGCACTTCGTCCCAAAGAACTTTTTGGGGCAGGCTCTGGGGAGGCTCCTTGGCTATCGCCCTTTTTTGTTTTTAACGGTGGCGGTCCAGAGATAATTCAGATATGGCAATCCATATTCCAGTTTTCGATCATTCTTCCAAGCCTAATGTCAGTCGCATGCCGATCTGGATTCGTCAGCGCCTGGGTGGCGACGCCATCTATGGCAAGACCGCCAGCGTGGTTAAGAGCCAGTCATTGAACACTGTCTGCGAAGAAGCGCATTGCCCCAATCGTGCCGAGTGCTGGAGCCGTGGCACGGCCACCTTTATGCTGCTGGGTGATACCTGTACCCGCGCCTGCGGTTTTTGCAACGTCAAAACTGGTCGGCCTGAGTTTCTTGATGTCGATGAACCGCGCCGTGTTGCCGAAGCGGTGGCGAAGATGGGGCTGGATTACGTGGTACTGACTTCGGTTAATCGTGATGACCAGCCCGATGGGGGTGCGGCCATCTATGCCGAACTGCTTAAACGCCTGCGTCAGGATAAACCTGATATTGGTCTGGAGATTCTCAGTCCCGATTTTCAGCAGGGCCAGCAGGCGGCGGTGGATTTGATTTGTGACTCAGTGGCCGGTGGTCAGTTGGTCTGGGGTCACAATGTTGAAACCGTGCCTGCCCTGTATAAAGAGGTGCGCAAGGGATCCAGGTATAAACGCTCTCTGGATCTGCTGGCACTGGCGGCCAAACAGCCGGGGGTTGAGGCTAAGTCGGCCTTGATGCTGGGGCTGGGTGAAACCACGGCTGACGTGCTGGCTGTGTTGCGCGATCTGCGTGACGCCGGTGTGGCGCGGATGTCGCTGGGGCAGTATCTGCGTCCCAGTCTTCAGCACCTGCCGGTGAAGCAATACATCACACCTGAAACATTCACAGAATACGAGGTCGAGGCCAGGGCGATGGGCTTTGCCTGGGTCAAGGCCGGGCCAATGGTGCGCTCTTCCTATCATGCCGAAGAGGGTCATGCAGAACAAAAAATCAAGGATAAAATAGATGCCGAATAATACTCCGCTGTTTGATCAGCATGTGGCCTGTGGTGGCAAAATGGTTGATTTTGCCGGTTGGAATATGCCGCTGAACTATGGTTCTCAAATCGAAGAGCATCATGCCGTGCGCAACGATGCCGGCATGTTTGATGTCTCGCACATGGTGGTGGTTGATCTGCAAGGTGCTGAGGTTAAGGCGTTTTTGCAAAATCTGCTGGCCAATGATGTGGCCAAGCTGAAGGATGCCGGTAAGGCGCTTTACAGCTGCATGTTGCAAGAGGGTGGCGGTGTTATTGATGATCTGATCGTCTACTATCTGGATGAGCAGAATTTCCGCATGGTGGTGAATGCCGCCACGCGTGACAAGGATCTGGCCTGGATTGAAAAGCAGGCATAGGCCTTTGATATGAGCGTGACTGAGCGTGCTGATCTGGCCATGATTGCCGTGCAGGGGCCGAATGCCCGTGCCAAGGCCCATGCGGTAATGAGTGCGGCTCAGGCGGATGCGGCGACTGGTTTGAAGGTGTTTATGGGGGTCGAGTCAGAAGGCTTGTTTATCGCCCGCACGGGTTACACCGGCGAAGACGGTTATGAGATTATGGTGCCCGCCGATCAGGCCGCCGGAATGTGGCAGCAGTTGATTGAACAGGGGGTGCGCCCTTGTGGTCTGGGTTGTCGAGACAGTCTGCGTCTGGAGGCTGGAATGAACCTGTACGGCTCCGACATGGATGAGAACATTAGCCCACTGGAAGCGGGTTTGAACTGGACCGTAGCCTGGCAGCCAATTGAACGTGATTTCATTGGTCGTCAGGCGCTGGAAGCCCAGCGTAACAAGGGCGGCCTGCGCAAGTTTGTCGGCCTGGTGTTGCTGGACAAAGGTGTATTGCGCGCCCACCAGCAGGTGGTGTTGAATGGCGACGTTGTGGGTGAAACCAGCAGCGGGGGGTTTTCGCCAACCCTGGGCAAGTCGATTGCCTTTGCCCGTGTTACTGCAGAGGTGGGCGATGAGTGTCAGGTTGCCGTGCGTGGTCGGGAGCTGGCCTGCAAGGTAGTCAAAATGCCATTTGCCCGCCATGGCAAAGTGTGTGTTGAATTGGATTGATTTTTACCTGAATTGTTGAAAAGAGGATTAAACAATGAGCGAAATTCCTGCGAATCTGAAGTATGCCAAGAGCCATGAATGGGTTGAAGATCTTGGTGATGGAACCGTTAAGATAGGCATTAGTGATCATGCCCAAGAGCTGCTGGGCGATATGGTGTTTATTGAATTGCCAGAAGTCGGGGCGGCTGTTTCTGCCGGTGAAGAGTGTGCGGTGGTTGAGTCGGTCAAGGCCGCGTCTGATGTGTATAGCCCGGTGACGGGTGAGGTGGTTGCGGTGAATGAAGACCTGGTTGATAGCCCTGATCTGGTGAATCATCACCCGTATGCTGATGGCTGGATTATGCGGGTCAAACTGACTGAAGAGGGTGAGCTTGAAGAGCTGATGGATGCCGACACCTATACTGAAGCGACCACTGAGGTGGACGATTAAAACGTTTTGTTTTTAAGTAAGATTTTTGCGATTGTTAGTAGAGAAAAACCATGCCTTTTATTCCACATACTGAGCAAGACGAAAAAGAGATGTTGGCTGCCATTGGTGTCAACAGTATCGAAGACTTGTTTGATGAAATTCCTGCCGAGTTGCGCATTGACGGTTTGAGTGATGCGGTGCCCGCCGGTCTGAACGAGATGGGTGTTGCCCGTTTGATGGGTGAATGTGCAGCAGGTGATGCAACCGGTTTGAATTTTATTGGTGCGGGTGCCTATGAACATCACATTCCGCAGGCAGTCTGGGATATCACCACTCGCGGTGAGTTTTACAGCGCCTATACTCCGTATCAGGCCGAGGCCAGTCAGGGCACGTTGCAGGTGGTATATGAATATCAAACCATGATGGCCAGTTTGAATGCTCTGGATGTGTCCAATGCCTCGTTGTATGACGGTGCCTCGGCGCTGGCGGAGGCGGTGTTGATGGCGGTGCGAGCCCATCGTAAATCAAAATCAAAACGCATTCTCATGCCCAGCACTGTGCATCCCGCGTATCGTACCGTGGTGAAAAACATCGTCAGGAATCAAGGCCTCACCATTGAAGAGCTGCCTTACTGCGCCGAGTCTGGCAAGACCCTGGTGGCCGAGCTGGCCAAGTATGAAGGTGAAGACATTACCGCGCTGGTGATTCCGCAACCAAACTTTTTTGGTGTGCTGGAAGACGTGAATGCCCTGACCGATTGGGCTGCCAACAACAATGCTATCAGCATTGCGGTGGTCAACCCCATGGCCTTGGCGCTGCTGACACCGCCGGGTGAGTGGGGCGAGGCGGGTGTTGATATCGCCTGTGGTGAAGGCCAGTCGCTAGGCGTGCCTTTATCCAGTGGCGGGCCTTATTACGGTTTTATGTGCTGCAAACAAAAACATGTGCGTCAGCTGCCAGGGCGTATCATCGGCCGTACTGTTGACCTGGATGGCAAACCCGGTTTTGCCTTGACCCTGCAGGCGCGCGAACAACATATTCGTCGTTCCAAGGCGACTTCAAATATTTGTACCAATCAGGGTTTGATGGTGACCGCCTCAACTATCTATATGTCATTGATGGGGGCTGAAGGTCTGGCGCGTGTTGCCTCGCAAAGTGTCAATAACACCCAGGCGCTGACAGAAAAGTTGTGCGCGCTTGACGGGGTTGAACAGGCCTTTAGCGGTGCCGGTTTTCATGATCGGGTGTTGCGCCTGACCAAGCCTGCTGCGGGTGTGCTGGAAGCCCTGACAGATCAAGGTATCTATGGTGGTTATGCCATGGCAGAGCAATACCCTGAGTTGGCAGATTGCATTAGTGTTTGTGCCACTGAGACCAAGACGGAGGCGGATTTGAATGCCTATGCCTCAGCCTTGGCTGCGGTGCTGGCAGATGTGGAGGCGGCGTAATGACAACAGTGACTCTGCGTGGTCAGGCGATTAACACCAATGGCGAACTGCCTAAGGTTGGTGAGTCAGCGCCTGACTTTAATCTGCAAAATGCCAAGCTACAGGATAAAACGCTGGCTGATTTCTCGGGCAAAAAAATCCTGCTTAATATTGTTCCCAGTCTGGACACGCCGGTGTGTGCCAAGTCAGCTAAAAAATTTAACGAACTGGCAGTGGCCCATGATGACGTGGTGATGTTGATGATCTCTGCTGACCTGCCATTTGCCCAGGGCCGTTTTTGTGGTGTGGAAAAACTCAAAAATGTGCAGCCACTTTCAATGATGCGGTCACGCAAGTTTGCCAAGGATTATGGTGTGCTGCTGGTGGATGGGCCGTTGTCGGGTTTAACTGCCCGTGCGGTGATCATTATTGATGAGCAGGGTAAGGTGATTTACACCGAGCTGGTTGGCGAGGTTAGCCACGAACCTGATTATGATGCGGCGATTGCTGCGTTGTCTGAATAACTTTTCATAGAAGCAAGCTTATGTTGATTTTTGAACAATCTCGCAGTGGCCGTAAGGCAGTTGGACAGATGCCTGCCAAGGTAGAGGCAACGGGAATTCCCGCGGCGTTACAGCGCAAGTCAGCGCCGACGTTGCCGGCGGTGTCTGAAATGCAGGTGGTGCGTCATTACACTCGGCTGTCGCAAAAGAATTTTTCCATTGATACCCAGTTCTACCCGCTGGGTTCCTGCACCATGAAATATAACCCGCGCATCTGTAATTCCATGGCCCTGTTGCCCGGTCTTGCCGGTCGTCATCCGTATGCCCCTGACTCGTCTGGCCAAGGTTTGCTGGCTTGCATGTATGACTTGCAAGAAATTTTGAAAGAGGTCACTGGCATGTGCGGGGTGTCGCTGGCACCTGCGGCGGGTGCCCAGGGTGAGTTTGCCGGGATGGCGATGATTCGCGCCTATCACGATGCCAACGGTGATGATGGTCGTACCGAGGTGATTGTGCCTGACGCCGCTCACGGCACCAACCCGGCAACGGCCGTGATGTGTGGTTATAAAGTGAAGGAAATCCCAACCAGGAGTGATGGCGATATTGATATCGATGCGCTGAAGGCCGCGGTGGGACCACAGACCGCTGGCATTATGTTGACCAACCCGTCGACGGTGGGTGTGTTCGAACGCCGCATCAAAGAGATCGCCAGGATTGTTCATGATGCCGGTGGCCTGCTTTATTATGATGGCGCAAATCTGAATGCGATTCTTGGCAAGGTGCGGCCGGGGGATATGGGCTTTGATGTGATTCATATGAATCTGCACAAAACCTTTTCAACGCCGCATGGTGGTGGTGGCCCGGGTGCCGGGCCGGTTGGGGTCAGTGAACGCCTGATGCCGTTCATGCCGATTCCAACGGTGGCCAAAGAAGGTGATAAATTTCGCTGGTTGACGGAAAAAGACTGCCCACAAACCATCGGTCGCCTTTCAGCATTTAGCGGCAATATCGGCGTGTTGTTACGTGCCTATGTTTATGCCCGGCTTTTAGGGCGCGAAGGCATGGAACGTGTGGCTGAGTATGCCACCCTGAATGCCAATTACATGATGGTGATGTTGAAAAAGGCCGGTTTTGAAATGGCTTATCCTGAACGCCGCGCCACACATGAATTTATCCTGACCTTGAAAAAAGAAGCCAAAGAACAAAATGCCACGGCGATGGATTTTGCCAAGCGTTTACTGGATTACGGCTTTCATGCCCCGACCACTTATTTTCCGTTGCTGGTGCCAGAGTGTTTTTTGATTGAACCCACCGAAACAGAAGCCAAGTCTGAGCTGGATGGTTTTATCGATGCCATGGCCAGGATCAAAGCGGAAGCAGAAGAGAATGTGGATCAGCTTAAGGGCGCGCCCTACACTTTGCCGTCACGTCGTTTGGATGATGTGCGTGCCGCGCGTGAACTGGATTTGACCTGGAAGCCGGAAGAGACAAATGTCTAAGCCCGGCAAAAAAGGCATTGCCCGCATCATCGCCGCGACAGGGTATTCGCGGCAGGGGTTTACTGCAGCGTTTAAACATGAAGCGGCCTTCCGCCAGGAATTATTTTTACTGCTGGTGTTAGCGCCGGTTGCTATCTGGCTGGGTGAAGACGGAACCGATTATGCCCTGCTGATAGGCGTGCTGTTATTGGTGTTGATGGTGGAGCTGCTAAACTCGGCGGTTGAAGCCGTGGTTGACCGGATTGGTTCCGAGCACCACGAGTTAGCCGGTCGGGCCAAGGATATTGGTTCAGCGGCGGTGTTTGTGGCCTTGACGAACGCGGCGCTCACCTGGTTTTTTGTGCTGGTGCTGAATTAGGCTGCCAGCGTCTCCGTTATCGCTTGCGGATAGGTTGTTGAATAAATATAAAAAGGAAGCTGCTATGTCCGCGCTGATTTGTGGTTCTTACGCCTACGACAATATTATGGTCTTTCATGACCGCTTTAAAAATCATATTTTGCCTGACAAGGTGCATATGCTGAACGTCTCTTTTCTGGTGCCGGATATGCGGCGCGAGTTTGGTGGTTGTGCTGGCAACATTGCTTATAACTTAAAATTGCTTGGTGGTGAGCCTTTGCCAATGGCAACGGTAGGCAGCGACTTTGAACCTTATGCAGAATGGATGGATAAGTGCGGTATATCAAAAAAACATATTAAGGTGATTCCTGATGCCTATACCGGTCAGGCGTTTATTACCACTGACATGGATGATAATCAGATCACTGCCTTTCATCCCGGGGCGATGGGTTTTTCACATGAACTTAATGTGGCGGATGCCAAGGCTGTCAAACTGGGCATTGTTTCCCCGGATGGTCGTGATGGCATGATTGCCCACGCGCAACAGTTCGAAGAACAGGGGATACCTTTTATCTTTGATCCCGGTCAGGGGATGCCCATGTTTGATGGTGATGATCTGATGCGTTTTGTTGAGCAGGCGACCTATGTAACGGTCAACGATTATGAAATGCAGTTGCTTCAGGATCGCACTGGCAAATCGCCGCATGAAATTGCTGAATATGTTGAGGCGCTGATTGTTACTCTGGGCGGTGAAGGCTCGCATATTTATACCAAGCAGCATCGAATCGAAGTACCCGCTGCCAAGCCTGCGCAGCTGGCTGATCCAACCGGTTGTGGTGATGCTTATCGTGCTGGCCTGTTATACGGTTTAATGAATGATATGGATTGGGAAACCACTGGGCGAATTGCCTCGTTGTTGGGCTGTATCAAGATAGAACAACACGGTACCCAAAACCACCATTTTGAGCGTCAGGCCTTTGATGATCGTTTTAATGAGGTCTTTGGTTACTACCCCTAACTGACTGTTGAAAAGCAAGGGGGCTATTAGCCCCTTTATTTGTTTTCGATTTTCAATATTGAGCATATTTTATCGGTCAGAATTTTCGAACTGACTGGCTTTATGAGTATTTCTTTTATGTTTTGATGTGTGGCTGAAACCTGTTCAGTATTACTGCTGAGGATGATGGGGATCCCGGGGTGTAATTGTAGTATCTGTTCTGAAAACTCAAGCCCGGAAAGTGACGGCATGTTTTGTTCTACGATGATACAGTCGAATTTTTCGGTTTCAGCTTTAAAGTAGTCCAGTGCCTGATAGGTGTCAGAAAAAACCTTGGTGATAAAGCCTTTGGATTGCAGTAGTTCACTTTGTAGCCGTGCAATTGATTCATCATTTTCGACAATAAGAATGTTTTTGTTTTGCCCGATATGTGATGGTTCTCGTTTGGGCTTTACCACGGTTGCTGTTTGTTGCGGTTTGTATTGTGGGAATAGCAGGCGAACATTGGTGCCGTAGCCAGGAATTGAGTCAATCAATATATGGCCATGGTTGTCGTGTGCTATTTGATGCACGCCAGCCAGGCCCGTGGTTCGGCCATTTTCATGGCCGCCATAGAATGGCTCAAATATATTATTCAGCATATTGGTTTCAATACCGTCACCGTCATCGGCAACTGAAACTTCAACAAACTCACCTGAAAATGTTTTTTGGCACGACGCACATTTGGCTTGAAGGCCGCTGACATGGGTAATGTTTAGATTGATGTAACCACCTTTTTTTTCAATTGCAGCGCGGGCGTTGTCGAGCAGGCTTAGCATCGCTTGGTATAGTTGCGCTGGGTCAATCAGAATTTTAGGGATATTGAGGTCGGTGTCGATGCTGAGCTTGATGTTGTTTGGTAAGGATGCCTGAGTCGTTTTGCCTAGTTCTTTTATTAGTGGAGCAGGGTTTAACGGAATCTCACTGCTGGTGTTGGCATTGGTTCTGGCAAAGGCAAGCATTTGCGCGATTAGATCGCGGGCCTTTTCTCCCTCGTCTATAACTTCGCCAATGTAGCGCACCAGTTCATTCTGGTCGCCCATTTCGTAAAGACTGTCCAAGGTTAAATCCGCATAGCCTAAGATGCTGGCAAGGATGTTGTTGAAGTCATGGGCGATGCCGTTGGTCAGCTGTGCTAATGCCTCCATCTTTTGTGCTTTGCGTATTTGCTCGAATAATTTTGTATGTTCTTTCTGGGCGATAATTTTTTCTGTAATATCTTCGCCAGAACTAATGGTGCCGCAAATACCCCCATCTTCATCATATTGAAGCATGTTGTGCCAATGGATTAATCGTTCTTCGCCTGTGCTGGTAATGACGGTATTTTCATAATACTCAACAGACTCTATGTCGCCTGAAATTAGCTTATTAAAGTATTGCGATGTAGTTTGACGTTCGCTAACAGGCAGGCAAAGTTCAAACCAGTTTTGATTGAGTAAGTGATCAACGCTGTAGCCAAGAACGTCGCAGGCTTTTTTGTTGATGAGGGTAATGTTTCCATTTCTATTCAAGGTGACAATCATGAATTGCGCAGCATTAAGGCAGTGTTGTGCCTGGTCACGTTCTTTGCGCAGCTGGTTTTGTAGTATTTTCTGTTCAGTGTCGTTAGATATTAAAGAGATAAAGCCAGTGAGTTCGCCGTTCTCATCGCGCAGGTATGCCCAGTCTATCAGTACAGCTATTGGGCTGCCGTTTTTATGGCGGCAGATAGTGGCGTATGCTGATGGCTTAGGCTGTTTAGCGATAAGCGGGCGCAGGCAGCCTTTTACTTTAGCTCTTTCGCTGGAGGAATAGATTAAATCAAAGATGCTCAGACCGGTCAGCTCATCCGCAGCATAGCCAAGCATTTGTTGGAGTTTTGGATTGTTATAGGTAATAACGCCATCCAGATTGCACTCTTGTACGCCGTTAGGGATAGCCGCAAGTAGAGAGCTGAGATGTTGTGCATCGGGTGTCATGCTTTCTCCTTGTTGATAGTTTATTCACGTCTGTATAGGGGTGGCTTATTTGTCGCCTGTTGAAGCGAAACTCCTGCAGCAGCAGGAGTTTCGCTTTTGTGGCCATTAATGGCAAGAAAGATTTTGTGGTTATAGCTTTTGATTGGCTAGGAGAGTGATACAGGGATGTAACGAAGAGTGTTGAGCGTGACCGTGGGGTTATGCTGACCTTTGTGTTGTCAGGTTATCTATAAAAATCACCGAGCGTGGTTGCTTGCTGTTTTGCGGAATATGCTCGACACAAAAACCTTTATCTGTGCTGCTTAGGTGTAGTCTCAGGCTGGCTGTGCTGGGTTGTTCCATAGCCCATTCCGGGCGAAATATCAGGCCGCAGCTGTTGCCTGCCAGCGCCGCACCGCGCAGGTCTTGCATGGCGTGATGGTCAGCGTGGTTAACCCAGCTTAGAACAGCGGCACATGTGCCTGAGCGTAACGCATGTTCAACAGCCCACAGGCCATTGCTGGTGGCGTGTGGGTGGATCATGAGCACATGGGACAGATCAATGCCTACTGAGGCGAGCTGAGCAGAACTTGGTGCGTTGGGTGGTGCAATCATTGCCAGCCAGCGTTTGGCCTGGCTGAGTCTGGCTAGCGCTGGCCAGAGTAGTGGTAAGGCAAACCGACTCTTTTCAGGGCAAAAAATTTCGCTGATTCCGCCAATGGGCCAGCCACCCTGGGGCAACATAACATCAAGACCGGCGTGGCCACTGCTGATCACCTGATCGTTGGCCTGGTTCATGCTGCCCTGGCTAAAATCGAAATTAAGATTGGCGGGTTTCATAACTCGGCTCCTTGGCGAATGACTCCAACGGCGATGCCTTCAATAGCCAGCTCTTGCAGGCGAAGATCGACACGTATGGGGTCAAAGTCAGGGTTTTCAGCAATCAGGTTAACGATGTTACCGCGCTGTCTGAAACGCTTGACGGTCACTTCGTCATCAAGCCTGGCAACGACTATCTGGCCGTTATGGGCTGTTTGGCAATGGTGAACAGCGAGCAGGTCGCCATCAAGAATACCGATATCGCGCATGCTCATGCCGCTAACGCGTAGCAGGTAGTCAGGCATAGGGTGGAACAGCTGTGGGTCGATTTTAAGATGGTCTTCTATGTGTTCCTGGGCCAGGATTGGCTCTCCGGCAGCAACACGGCCAATCAGGGGCAAGCCTTCTTTTTCCAATAGGCGGATGCCGCGTGAGGCACCAGACATGAGTTCAATAACGCCTTTTTTGGCTAGGGCTTTTAAATGATCTTCGGCAGCGTTGGCCGAGCGAAAACCAAGTATATTAGCTATTTCGGCGCGAGTCGGCGGCATGCCTGTGTCGCTGATGAAGTCCTTGATCAGCTGTAATATCTGCTGTTGTCTTGCGGTTAGTTTGTTCATATAAAACGCCTGAGTATCCATACAGTGTTCTGTAAGTATACACAGTGTTTCAGTGGCGGCAAGTGCCCTCCTTGTGTGTGAAGTGAAGGGGGGTATGATTATTCGATAAAGCCGCGGGTGGCGGGGTCGATGGCAATTGCTGTGGTGTCTGGATTTTTGCTGCTGGTTTGAGGTTTGATAATTTCGATATTAGTAAGTTGCACTTCGTTGTTAACCATTGGTTCAGTGGTGATTTTTTCGGTGGTGGCGTCTTCGATTTTTGGTGTGACAAAGCGTGTCATTGGTGTGACAGCGGTAATAGCTCTGCTGGTGCTCGTAGTCGTTTCAATGGTTTCGTATGTGGGTATCGCTGGCGCAGTTGCTTTTTCTACGCTGGTCGATGCTGTTGTTTCGCTTTTTTTATTTGTTGTGGCCTTGTTTGGTGAAGAGAAATATATGCTGATTGCTGCTGCTATGAAGATGGCGATAACCCCTAGCAGAATATTACGAAACAGTGTGTTGTTACTGTTGTTTTTCTGAATACTATGTTTAATGGCGGGAATTGTTTGTTTTGGCAGTGTGTAAGACGGTGTGCTTATATGTTGTTTAATCGCGCCAGCAACGCTGGTCTTTTCAATCCGATGCAATGCCTTGGTGTCATCGAAGCCATCGTGGCGGGGCTCTTTAACCATATTTCCCCAATGTTCAGCCAAAGAACTGTTGTAGTTTTCAGATGTTATGTCGGAGGTAGGTGGCTGCTTGGTTGTGTCAGGTTCTGTGGCGAATTTTCCCATTGCATAATCGGCCATTTGACTGGTGACGGTTGTCATGCCGCCATCAAGAATGAAGGCATCAAAGCCGTTACGATTGAGTAAAAAGGCTGCTACAGGGCTGAGGCTGCCATCTTCACAGCAGATGATGTATTTACGGTGCTGCTTGAGTTTATTTAGTTTGAGACGCAACAGCGGTAAGGGGATATTGCTGCTGTTCGGAATGTGTAGATTATTAAAATCTTCTTCTTGGCGAATATCAATAAACTCTGCGCCGGTCGCAATAATGGCTTGCGCTTCATCCCAAGAGATTGTCTCAAGCAATGGCTGGGCTAATAATTCTGAAAAATCTTTTTTTGACAGCCGCATTAAATCGCCTGATTCGCTCATGGTGATCGTTGCACTGCGATTTGTCTGCGACAGTATCGCCTCTTCACCAAAGGCGTCGCCTTCGCTTAATTCGGCAAGCTTTATATCCTTTGCGTGAGGTGTAGGTTTGCGCGTAACGGTTGCGCGTCCATTTTTTATTACATAATAAAACTCGTCGTCGTCATCTTGTGAAATGACGATGTCACCTTTGTTGAAATGAACCTCGTTCATGCGTTCAAGCAGGGTGTTAATTTGTTGCTCGGAAAAACGCAGTAAACCGCGTGACTTTAATAACGGGCTTAACCACTCGTGATTTTTAGCACTATCAATCTCGCTAACAATATAGGCGTCGGGGTTGGTCCAGTTAAGAAATAAATCCAGCATGTCTGCGTCAAAGCTGATTAACGTTGATTGCTTGATGGCAACTGCCGTTGCCTGTTTGTCTGTCTGCCTGCTAATAGGGTTGCGGGCACCGTCCGTGTTGCTGTCAATAATGGTCTTTTTATTCGCGCTACAGAACTCCACTTTCCCTTCAATCAGATAAAAAAGCTGATTGTCGCTATTGCCATCACTAAACAGCGGGGTGCCTGGTGACAGGGTGACGATGATTGAGGTACGCAATAATTCCTGGGCATCGTCACGGCTTAATTTTCCAAACGGTGCAAATTGTCTTAGTTCTATGTTGTTAATTATTTGCACTGCTTGTTTCATTCCTGAGCCTCGATATTCTGGGTGTATTAACGGAAGTGTTCATTATTTACTAATGTTTTCGGTATTTTATAAGATTTAGTTAGTTTTCCTTGTGATCTGTGTCGCAGTTTCTCTGTGATCTTTGTCGAGCAAATGATAAAAAACATTGGCTTTTGGACTTGGCTATTTTCTTTGTCAGCGACTATACAGATGAGTGGGTGTCGCTGGTTTTATCTATTCAGGTGAATGCTGAGCGGCCTGTTCCAGGCAATAGGGCGGGGGGAGGTTAAAAATGTCAGATCTGGCTGTTGTGATAGGTGCCTGGTATCAAGAATCAGGTGGAAAATCGTTTGAAGTGGTTGCCGTAGATGCTGATACCGCGACAATAGAGGTTCAATATTTTGAAGGTGAAGTTGAGGAGCTGGAGTTTGAAACCTGGGCTGAAATCCAGCTATTGGCTATTGCTGCACCGGAAGACTGGACGGGAGCATTTGAAGAGCTTGAAAGTGATGATCTGGGGTATTGCGATGCAGTAATTCAACCGGAAAACTGGGCTGGGCCATTGGTGTCGTTGGAGGCTGTGGACTCGTGTTAACGGCTAAAGACATGATTGAGGGGATTGAAGCTGAGGCCCGGCTGTCGTCCTCGTGGACAGGTAGAGGTGATATTTCGGCCGATGTATTAGCGGCAATGGCTTGTGTTCCACGGCATGAATTTATCCCTGAGGCGTTGTTTCATTCAGCCTATGACAATAGCCCCTTGCCAATTGGCTATGGGCAGACAATTTCTCAGCCCTTTATTGTGGCCTTGATGACCGACCTGCTGGAGTTGCAAGGCGAAGAGGTGGTGCTTGAGGTGGGGACAGGGTCCGGTTATCAGGCCGCAGTTCTGTCGCGGCTGGTGAAAAAGGTCTACACCATGGAAAATGTGGCCCAGCTGGTTGTGATTGCCCGACAGCGTTTGCAATGGCTGGGCTATAAAAATATTGATGTTATCTGGGGAAATGGTTGCCAGGGTTTGCCTGCTGAAGCCCCGTTTGATGCGGTTTTGATTGCTGCTGCGGCTCCTTATATTCCAAAGTCCTTATTGGGGCAGCTAAAGCCGGGTGGAAAAATGATCATTCCCATCGGCAGCCAGGGGGGCGCCCAGAAATTGGAATTGCTGCGAAAATTGGCTCACGGGGGGGTGGAATCTAAGGCTGTTCTGCCAGTGGCTTTTGTTCCCCTTGCCGATCAAATCGTTTCGGATGCTTCGTTGCAGGTATGATTTTTTGAATTACTCTCTCCTTCTCATACTAATGCCGTATTACATCGCCTGAGTAGATTTTCAACAGCCTGCTAAAGTAAATCACGTGAAGGGAAGATAGTATTGGCATGCTTGGAATAATTGTGTTGAATGGGGCAAAAAATGACGCTTAATGGCAAAACCGGCTTTGATGATCTCGAACTTCTGGGTTCGGGAACGTCATATATGGTAGAAATTGCTGATATGCTTGAGCGTGCCGATATGTTTAGAAACATGTCTCGCGCCGAAGTGGACTGTTTTTCCCGCTATGTTCAGGCCTACGACGCTCCCGTTGGCGCTGAGGTTTTGATTGAGGGAGACCGTGAAAGCTGTATGTTTGTAGTCGCTGAAGGTAAGTTGGATATCCTCAAAAAAGCTGATGCAGATGAAACGAAGAAAATTGCGACGGTCAGGTCAGGTAAAACAATCGGTGAGATGTCCTTGCTTGATGGCCTGCCTCACTCGGCAACCGCAGTGGTTGTTGATTCAGCGGTTTTATTATTGGTGACGAAAACCAATTTTGACCGCATGCTGAAAGAGCAGCCGGAGGTGGCGTTGAGAATCGTGCATAGAATGGCGACTTTGATGAGTCTGCGTTTGCGCCAAACCAGTGGGGTGTTGATTGATTATCTGAGGGATTAGTTGGCATGTTGTGCCAGTCAGTTATGGGTATCTCCAAAAGTGCATTTTTTACGCGATAGCGGCGTCAGCTCTCTGTACCCGAAGCCTCATGTGTTCCATATACACTGCGATTCTGCGCGCGGTGCCTCCTTGCTCTCACGAAAAAATTACTATTTTTAGAGGCACTCTTATGCCCAATCGAAAGATTCATTTTGTTCTGCAAGTGTCAGCCCAGCAATATATGGAATATTATAGCGGTACAGTGCGAGATGTTATTACTGTTGCCTGTGATGGCCGTACGATAAGATTCCCCGCCAACCTGCTTCGCCCTTTTGTTGCTCAAGATGGTATTCACGGTGAATTCGTGATTGAATTTGACCGTGACAATAAATTTGTTGCCATCAATAAACTCTAAGATCTGGATAAAACAATGTCTGAGATGTCTGAACTGCTGGAGGTAATGGCGCGCCTGCGTGACCCTGAAGCCGGCTGTCCGTGGGATAAACAGCAAACCTTTAAATCTATCCTTCCTTATACCCTGGAAGAGGTGTATGAGGTTGCCGAGGCCGTTGATCAAAATGATATGGCCAGCTTGAGAGAGGAGCTGGGCGATCTATTGTTTCAGATTGTCTTTTACGCCCAGATGGCGAAAGAGGCAGGCGCGTTTGAATTTTCAGATGTCGCTGCCGAGATTAGCGATAAGCTGGTTCAGCGGCACCCCCATGTGTTTGGTGATGCCGAGATTGATTCTGTTGACGCCCAGAATCAGGCTTGGGAAAAACACAAGGCGTCGGAGCGCCAGGCCAAGGCCGTTGGACAAAATCGTTTGCCAAGCGTAATGGATAATATACCGCTGGCCTTGCCGGGATTGTTGCGCTCTATTAAATTGCAGCGCCGTGCTGCCCGGCTTGGCTTTGATTGGCCCAGCGTTGAACCGGTACTGGAGAAGATAGAGGAAGAGCTGGCTGAGGTGCGCGAAGTGTTAACGGAAGGTGGGGATATCGACAGACTGACCCACGAGGTAGGTGATCTATTATTTGCCTGCACCAATCTTGCCCGGCATGTCAATATCGACCCCGAGGTAGCGATGCGAGGCATTAATCATCGTTTTGAATCACGTTTTCGCCGTGTCGAAGAATTGGCCGCGCAACAGAACCAATCGTTACCTGAAATGTCTCTGGATGAGATGGATAAACTTTGGGATCAAGCCAAGGCCGAGGAGGCCAAGTCACGTGAGTCTTAGAAAAAAATTAAGTTTAGTTTTGCTTGTCTTGTTACCGCAGCTGGCCTGGGCACAGGGTACTAATGTAGAGATTGTTTATTCGGGCAATATCGATGGAGAGCTTGAACCCTGTGGATGCAGTGTTGAAGGTGATTTGGGCGGTATTTTGCGCCAGTCGAGTACACTCAAAAAACTGCGTCAGGAAAACAAAGATCTGATTGCCCTGTCAAGCGGCGGCCTGATTGTCAGCATGGTGCCACAGGATAAACTCACCGCTGAATATATTCTTAAGGCCTATTCAACGCTAGCGTTTGATGCCGTGGGAGTGCAGTGGAGTGATCTGGCCTATGGTGATGAATTTGTGCTTGAAAATAAACTCAACTGGGTGAGTACAAATAAGAGCGGTGGCGATTTTTCTGATCATCGTGTTATCACTCGTGGTGACCTCACACTGACATTTTTTTCATGGCTTGACCCGGCCAGCTCACCACAGCTGGCAATGCAGTCCCAAACCAATGATCAGCTTGCGAACGATATGGATGCCCTGGCTAAACATTTGCAGCAGGCACAGAAAAACGGCCTAACCGTTTTGTCTACCACCCTGACCTTGGCGCAAGCCAAGCGCCTGCCGCTGAAGTTCGTTGATGTTCTTTTGATTCGCTCTGCTTATGAGCTTTTTAGTGAGCCACAGCAGATTGACAACACTTTGGTTTTACAACCCGGCTCACGCGGTATGCGTTTGGGGCGCTTAACTCTAACGCTAGCGGATGATGGCCGTATTGCCGGCTTTGAACATGAAGTGATCTCTATGCCCGGCACGGTTGAGAGTGACCCGGCGCTGTTGAGTTGGTACGAGGAGTACAACGACAAGGTTAAGCAGGCGTATCTAAAACGAGTGGCGCTGCGCAAGTCGCTTGAAACAGGCGAAAGTTCATACGTTGGTGAACTGGCATGCGAAAGTTGTCACCAGGAAGAGCATGGAATCTGGTCAGGGACTCTGCACAGCAATGCCTTTGCCAAGCTGGAACAGGTCAATAAGGCCTTTGACCCGTCATGCATTAAATGTCATACGGTTGGCTTTGAAAAATCGGGAGGCTTTATCGATTTTGATGCGACTCCACACTTGATGAATGTGCAGTGCGAATCTTGTCATGGTGCAGGCCGGCAACATGTTGAGTCAGCAGGGTTTGAATCAACTAAAAATAATGACTGGCAGCCGGAGCAGGTCTGTGCTCAATGTCATGTTCAGAAACACAGCCCATCATTTGACCTGAAAACCTACTGGCCAAGAATTAAACATAGCGTAATGAAATAAATATCCTGAAATTAATGCTTGACCTCAACCAGACAAAGGTTGCACATTAAGGGCATGATCAATTTAAAACGAAACGTGATGGCACGAGTATGTGTGTGGCTACGACTACATGCGGTGCTGTCTGCGCGTTTTGGAGTGAATTGAATTAGTTTTTTCTAAAAAATAATTTTTTCATAAAGGCCGCAGAGATTAAAAAATTCGCGGCCTTTTTTGTTGTCGCAATAAAATCAAGGAGAAAAAGATGTCAGTGCCTGCCTCATTAATGGGGATAGTTTTAATCTGGTCAACCACGCCTCTGGCAATCAAATGGAGCAGTGAGGAGGTCGGTTTTCTGTTTGGCCTCAGCGCACGCATGTTGCTGGGTGTGGTGATCTGTCTGGCACTGCTTGTACTATTACGTCAGCCGTTTAAGTGGCATCAACAGGCACGCCATACTTACCTCGCCTCTGGTCTGGGGTTGTATTTCGCCATGATGAGCGTCTATTGGGGCGCGCAATACATCAGCTCAGGTTTGGTCGCGGTGGTCTATGGCCTGTTACCGATGTTGACGTTTTTTATCAGCGCCCTGGTGCTGGGTGAATCCTTACGTCAGCCAGAAAAACTATTGGCAGCCTTGCTTGGTTTTGCCGGATTGATGGTGGTGTTCAAGCCGCAAGATGGTATGAGTGTTATGGCTGTTGCCGGTGTCGCAGCAGTGTTTGCTTCAGCGGCAATTCACTCTCTGAGCATGGTTTGGATTAAGCGTATTGATGCCAGAATATCGGCGCTGTCTGTGACCGCAGGTGGACTGTCAGTGGCTGTGCCGCTCTATCTTTTTACCTGGTGGGTGTTTGAAGGTCAGTTGCCAGAGGCTATCTCTGAAAAAACCATCAGTTCGATTATTTACCTCGGGATAATGGGATCTGTGGTTGGTTTTATTGCTTTTTATTATGCACTTAGATATGTCTCAGCCAGTGCGATTGCCTTGTTGACCTTGATTACGCCAGTGCTGGCCCTGGGGTTGGGGTACTGGTTTAATCATGAACCATTGAATGCGGAAATCATCACCGGAGCAGGGTTTATCCTGCTTGGCTTAGGACTGCACAATTGGGGTGGAAAGATGTTTCGTTTCAGTTGAAATGAGTGTATGAATTTCAAATATGTCAGATTGTTTACATAAGGCGGTGTCATTTCATAATCAATAGAAAACTGTAAACAATTGTCTTTTTGTGTTGCCTGCTGTGGATTTTTTGTTCTCAAATGATTAGTTTTGTGACTGCGGATGGCTGGAGAAATCTAGGGCAGAAAAATGTCGCTATTAATTTAACGAATATAAGGAAAGTGTTTTGAAAATAAAAGCGTTGAAGATATCTTTTGTTTCGGTGTTAATCATATTGCTTAGTGCTTGCTCTTCTATCCCCGGGTTAGATGGCGGAGGTGAATCGAGTACGCCAGCAATGGGCCTTGTTAGCGCGTTGACTAAAAAGTTAGGCGTGTCTAACGATCAGGCAATGGGCGGTACCGGTGCGTTGTTTGGGCTGGCTAAAAAGGCCTTGAGTTCAAGTGATTTTGCCAAAGTCAGTGAGTCTATTCCAGGCATGGACTCATTATTGGCGGCTGCACCTAAGGCCTCTGGTTTGACAGAAAAGCTGGGTGGCCTTGGGGCTGTGATGGGGGGAGGTGCTGAAAAGGCTGCCGGTCTGGCTGGTGTTGCTGGAAGCTTTTCCAAGTTGGGGTTGAGCCCTGAGATGGCCGGAAAGTTTGTACCTGAAATTCTGGAGTACGCCAAATCCAGTGGTGGCGAGAATGTTATGAATATGCTGAAAGGTGCCTGGAAGTAAGCAAGTGTGCGGAGGGGCGTGTGAATGCCTCTCCGTTTTATAATATTGCTGACCATAAACTGTTTTAGATTGACTATTATGTAATGGCTCCTGTCAGGGCGACAGGTGGGCTACATAAACATTAACAGTAATGGAGAGCAATGGAATGCTTAACTATTTAACGCGATTATCAATAACAACACTTCTATTCTTTTTGGTTTCGGCCTTTCCTGCTTATGCCCAGCCGCACCATGGTGAGTCAGGGCATTATGACGATTCAGCGCATCATCATGCTCCGCCGCGCTGGGTTGTTGAGGATGTGCTGGCGTCGGATGACAGGCCATTTGCAATCGGACATCGTGGTTTTGGTGTGAATCTGGGTGAGAACCCGGATAAGCCGATTGAAAACACGGCAAAATCAGTCAGGAAGGCATTTCGTGCCGGAGTTCAGATCGTTGAGGTGGATGTGGTAATGACCAGGGATCACCAGGTGGTGGCTCTGCACGATGACTTTTTAGCCGATTATACCTGTGTTAATCAGCTTACCTTTGCCGAGTTGAAGAGCCGCTTTAAGCAGGTATCAAAGCTGAAACGTATTCTTAAAGTGGCTAGAAAATTTAGCATTAAAAAGAATGATGAACGTCCCAGCGGCCAGGTTGTTCTGGAAATAAAGACGCCAGCGCCATTGTGTGATTCGGGTGATACGACAGTGCCAGCATTGGTGGACGCTACGTTGGCGGCGGTGAAGAAGACCCGGATGCAGCGACAAG
>JAJRUN010000066.1 GCA_024277755.1 Gammaproteobacteria bacterium
GACAGTGATCCCAGGGTGCAGCTGGTGCAGTATGAAACCCTGGTCACCGAACCGCAGGCGGAGTTTGCCCGCATCTTTGATTTTCTCGGGCTTGAATACAGCCAGCGTGTCAGCAACAAGGTGTTTGGCAGTTCAGTGCGACGTCGCTCGCCGCCCGAGATCGACGCGCCAATTCTGGAATTATGCAGCTCATTGGCGACTCGCTTTGAAACGGTTGCTGAGGGTCAACGGGTGCAATTTCGTGAGGCCAATCAATGAGCAGTGTCTATACCCGCATAGTGGCCAACTGCCTGTTTCCCGTTCATGAGCGCTTGAAAAAACACAGCACTGTTGCGGTGAAAAAGGCCATGGAACACAGTCAATGGTGGTCGCCAGACAGACTCAAAGCATATCAGCTGCAACGACTCCAGGCACTGTTGCAATACGCGGATAAAAATGTGCCGTACTACACTCGTCTTTTCAAACAGCAGGGCTTTGACCCACAACTGGATTCACTTACAGATCTGCAAAAGCTGCCTTTCTTAGGCAAACGCGAAATTCGTGAACATCTGGACGATTTCAAGGCAGTTGGCGCAACCGGTCTGGCGCGCTTCAACACCGGCGGTTCCAGCGGTGAACCCCTGGTGTTTTTTATTGGCAATGAACGGGTCAGTCATGATGTGGCGGCCAAGTGGCGTGCCACCCGCTGGTGGGGCGTGGATATTGGCGACAGGGAAATGGTGGTCTGGGGTTCGCCAATTGAGTTGGGCTCACAGGATCGCATCAAGGCCGTCCGCGATAAACTGTTGCGCACCACCCTGTTGCCAGCCTTTGAAATGTCAGACGCCAAGCTGGATGGTTTTATCGATCAAATTCGCGCTTTTAAACCAAAGATGCTGTTCGGTTATCCATCGGCGCTGGCCCATATTGCCAAGTATGCCCAGGGCAGGGGCATCGCGATGGATGACTTAGGTATCAAGGTGGCTTTTGTCACCTCTGAGCGGCTGTACGATTATCAACGCAGTCAGATTGAATCAGTCTTCGGTTGCCCGGTCGCGAATGGGTATGGTGGTCGTGATGCCGGTTTTATTGCTCACCAGTGTCCGGCGGGAGGGATGCACATCACCGCTGAAGATATTATTGTCGAGATAATTGATAAGCACGGCAATGCGCTGCCTGCCGGAGAAAGCGGAGAAATTGTTGTCACGCATCTGGCAACCAGAGACTTCCCCTTTATCCGTTATCGTACCGGCGATGTCGGTGTGCTTGATGATCAGTTATGCAGTTGCGGCCGTGGTTTACCCTTATTAAAAGAGCTGCAAGGTAGAAGTACAGATTTTATTGTCGCCGCCGATGGCACAATCATGCACGGTTTAGCATTGATCTATGTGATTCGTGATGTGGAGGGGGTTGAAAATTTCAAAATCACCCAGGAATCGCTTGAATACACTCGAATTGAATTAATGACATCCGCGGCATTCGCCCACGAAAGCCTTGAGCTTATACGTGAGGGCATGGTCCAGCGCCTGGGTGCCGATGTAAAAGTTGATGTTGATCTGGTTGACGATATTGCCGCCGAGGCGTCCGGCAAGTTTCGTTATGTGATTAGTCACGTAGCACCGAGCTGAGAGTAAGTTATATGCGTGATCTATTCGTAACATTGGTGGTGCTTGGGGTTTTGCCAGCGGTTTTGTTTCAACCCTGGATTGGCGTCATGCTGTGGTCGTGGATCGGTTACATGAGCCCTCATCGTCTTGCATATGGCTTTGCCGCTAATTTCCCCTTTGCCATGATTATTGCTCTGTTCACCATGATGGGGCTGCTTATGAGCAAGGAAGACAAAAAAATTCCATGGACACGCGAGGTGATCGTCCTTTGTGTGTTCATTTTCTGGATGCTGGTGACCACAATTTTTGCGATGCATGAAAGCCTGGCCTGGGCGCAGTTTGAGAAGGTAGTCAAGATTCAGATAATGACCTTTATCACCTTGATGATTATGGGTTCGAAGAAACGCCTGATTTATCTGGCCTGGATCATTGCGCTTTCTATCGGTTTCTATGGCATCAAGGGCGGCATATTCACGATTCTGACGGGCGGTGGTTTTCGTGTGCAAGGCCCTTACGGCACATTTATCGGTGGCAATAATGAAATAGGTCTGGCCTTGATTATGATTATCCCCCTGATGCGCTTTATTCAGCTGCAAGCCAAGCAATGGTTTATTCGACATGGCATGACCATTGCCATGCTGTTAACGTTTGTGGCTGTGCTGGGGACACAGTCTCGCGGGGCGCTGGTCGGTGTTGTGGCAATGACCCTGTTTATGATTTTGAAAAGCCGGAAGAAATTCCTGTTTCTGATACTAATTGTTCTGTCAGCCCCCGTATTGTTCAGCTTTATGCCCCAGACATGGCATGACCGCATGAGTACGATTCAGAACTACGAACAAGACAAATCAGCCATGGGGCGTTTTGATGCCTGGCGTTTTGCTTTTAATAAGGCGCTGGAGCGACCATTAAACGGCGGCGGCTTTGAGGCCTTTGCCGGTCTGACCGATGCTCACAGTATCTATTTTGAGGTGTTAGGGGAACATGGCTTTGTTGGCCTGGCTCTGTTTCTCAGTTTGGGGGCTTTGACCTGGTTTTCCGGTGGCTGGGTGGCCAAAAAAACCAAAAAGATTGAAGAACTCAAGTGGTGTTACGACCTGGCAACTATGCTACAGGTATCAATTATTGGTTATGCCGTGAGTGGCGCTTTTCTTGGTCTGGCCTATTTTGACCTCTTCTATCATCTGATAGCAATGATGGTGTTGACTAAGGTGTTTGTTATTAAGCACCTGGCTGAGAATGATGGGAAGACAGGCGTCACGGCGATAGAAAAAAATAACAAGCCACGAAGTCGTTTATACGGTGTAGTTCGCCTTGACAGGTAGCTGATTGTTGTTTTTGATTTTGTAGCCACTCTTTGAGCTTTGCCATTGGCTGGATTATGCCGAGACAACGGTTGTTATCTTCAAAATATACTTGCGATGCATTTCAGAGGAGTTAACTGTAGCGGGATAATTCGCCTGCCAGGCGATATTTTTTCGACCCTAAAAATGATAGCGTATTTAGCTTGGTAAAAGATGCTCGAAAATTCTTGGAACAGGCAAGTATCACGCTATGAATATGATGAAATACAGGGGCTATGCCGCTCTTATTGAATATGACGAAGACGATCGTATTTTCGTTGGTCATCTGGCAGGCATTAAAGATATTGTTGGTTTTCATGGCACAACCGTCGATGAGCTGGAAAGTGCATTCCATGAATCTGTTGATAATTATATTTCAATTAGCGAGGAAACGGGCCGGGTTGTGCAAAAATCTTATTCTGGCAAGTTGATGCTGAGGGTTTCTCCTGATACTCATGCTGCTGTTGCCACCGCTGCCCAAATAAACGGTAAAAGCATAAATCAATGGGTCTCTGAAATTCTGGATCAAGCTGCTCACCTTTAGATTTTCGAACCAAAGGCCAATAATACGCCCTGAGGCGGATAGCAATCTCATTTGATGCGCTGGTCAAGCCACTGCTCTAACATCATCAACACCCAAATCATTACCCCATAATATGAAGCGTGACCTTCTTGGTGAGCCTGCCAGAGCTGATTCAGGTAATCGGGCTGGACAATGTTTCTTTTTGCCAGATTGTCGAGGCTGGCGCGAGCCAAGTCATGCAATGGTTGGTATTCCTTTAGCCACAACCCAAACGGCAGCCCAAAACCATGCTTGGATTTGTTCAGAGTGCTCGGGGGTAAAAAGTCTCTGAGTGAGTGCTTGAAAAAATAGCGAAGTTCCTGGCCCTTGATCTTGAGATCGACAGGCACACGACCTGAAAACTCCACCAGTTTTTCATCCAATAGCGGATAACGCACTTCCACCCCGCCAAGCTGGCACATGCGGTTGACCTTACGCAGATCGTTGTCGGCCAGGGTGTTTTTGAGATCCAGATGCATCATCTTGTTCAGGATGCTGTTAGCGTGGGTGCGTTGATAGACATTGCGGCAGATTGTCAGTGGTTCGTCGTTATCAATGTCAGTCAGAAAATCATCAGTAAATATATTGCTTAGGGGTTCGCGGTGGAGAAAGTTGTAACTCTCCAGTCGATCCGGCAGTGGCACACGGGCTTGCTCGACATAGCTTTTCAGCTTGCGTAACGGCATGATGTTGTCAGCCCCGGGCAGGTTGAGTGCCACAGGTTCGATCAGGGCGGTGCGCAGAAATTCCGGAATGCGCTGGTAGTGTTCAAACACCCCTTGTTTGGCATAACGGGCGTTGCCGGCGAATATTTCGTCACCACCGTCACCGGCAATCATGATCTCAATGCCGTCCTCTGCGGCCATTTTGGCGCAGAAATAGCTGGGCACGGCTGAGGCATTGCCAAACGGTTCGTCGTAACTGGCGGCGATTCTGGGGATGGCGTCTACCACATCTTGAGGGGTGAGGTAATACTCTTTGTGATTTGTACCAAAGTGTTTGGCGCTGGCTCGGGCAAATTCGGTTTCATCATAACCTTCGGCATCAAAACCGATGGAGTAGGTTTGTGCCGGTTGCCCCAGCACTTCTGTCAGTACGCCAGCCATGGTTGAACTATCAACGCCACCGCTCAGAAAGGCGCCGACTTTGCCATCGCCTATGCTGCGTTGCATGGCATCGCGCAGTTGCTGCTGTAGCTCTGTTTCCAATGTTTGTTGCGATGTTGAGGTCTGATCCTGATATTCAAGCTGCCAGTAAAAGTCGGTTGTCAGCTTGTCGTTATCAAGGCTGAGATATTGCCCTGGCAACAGCTTGCTAATGCCCTGGTAAATGGTGCGGGGGCTGGGCACCATGTGAAAATAGAGATAATCGAAGATGGATTGTTTGTCCAGTTCATTGGGAACAGCAGGGTGGGCGATGACGGCGCTGGCGCTGCTGCCAAATACAAACTTACCGTTCTGGTGCCAATAACTCAGCGGGCTGACACCAATACGGTCGATGGCAATAAGTGCTCGATTGGCCTTGGTATCCAGTACCGCCAGTGAAAAACTGCCGTGGAT
Organism: Gammaproteobacteria bacterium; assembly: GCA_024277755.1. Lineage (GTDB taxonomy): Bacteria > Pseudomonadota > Gammaproteobacteria > Tenderiales > Tenderiaceae > Tenderia. The sequence continues at coordinate 5,048 of JAJRUN010000066.1, forward strand.
TTTCTCAAGAAATTGATGGCCGTGGTTACGGTAGGCATGGGCAATGGCGGCGGCATGGCCGCGATGGCTGGCGACATCTTTCAGCTGTTCGTCACTCCACCATGGGCGGCCACTGTAACTGATTAGCAATCCCTCATGCCGGGCCGCTTCACCTTGCCCGGCGTGCAGTGCAGCAGCCACGCTGTTGCCATCTTTGTGCAGGTTTTCGGTTGGCGTTGTTGCAAGCTTTGCCAAAGCTTCAGCCATATTGCGGGCGATGCTGTGTTGTTCCTGATCGCTGTTATTACCACTGTTATCGAGCCAGCCACAGATGCCTGTCATGGTTTTTGTTCCGCTGAATGTTGTTGTTAATTAGGGTATTTGTCTTAAACAAGATCAACTGATTATAAAGGCTTGGGGTTGGAAATGCTTTATACTTGTCAGCTCTTTGGATGTGAGTATGGCGGCATTTTCCAGTAATGGCTGATTTTTGGTTAAAAGTGGATAAAACGTTGCGTTACCACGGTCGCCGGTTGGTGCATGGTATGCGTGGTCTCAGGTGCAATGTCAGTGCGCCTCGGGTGGACAGACCTGTCTTTATTGTCGGCTGCAGCCGGGCGGGAACCACCCTGGTGTACAAGGCCTTTTCCGAGTCTGCCGAGTTGGGTTCGCTGCAACGTGAGACCCATGATTTCTGGACCGACCTGCATTCACCCGTTGAACGCGATTGGGATAGTCATATCATTCCTGCCTCATCTGCCAGCACCAATGATCGCAGGCAGGTAGCAGAGTATTTTTATGTGCATACTGGTCAGTTGCGCTTTGTTGATAAAAATAATCAGAATGGTCTTTGCATTGCTTATCTCTATAAGTTGTTTCCTAATGCCCATTTTATTTACGTCAAACGCAGTCCTGGCGACAATATCAATTCCTTGATCGAAGGCTGGGGCAAGGCCGATGAATTTGCCACTTGGGCCGATCATTTGCCGGAACAAGTGAATGTCGATGATGGTCGTTATAAACGCTGGTGTTTTTTTCTGGCACCACACTGGCGTGATTATCTTGATGCCAGCGTCGAGCAGGTTTGTGCCTATCAATACACGGCCATGAATAATGCCATTCTCGATGCCAAGGCTCAGATTCCCGAGCAGCAATGGAGCGAGGTGTTTTACGAACAGCTGGTGCAAGATCCTGTGGCGGGTTTTGGCGATGTTTTTACCCATGCCGGACTGGATTTTGATGCTCACCTGCAAGCCTATTGTCGCGATGTATTATCCACGCCCTTTAATGCCTTCTCGGAAATCAAACTCGATAAATGGAAGGATGGCCGCAACGCTGAACGAGTGGCGCGGGTATTACCCCAGGTGGCCGATGTAAAGAAGCGCATGGGGTATACGGAGGCTTAGTTCGGATGGGGGAATTGGTTGCGCTGTTACTTCTGGTCTGGCTGCTGGCGGTTGCTGTTTTAGGCTTGCGTCATCGCCGCCTGCTGGCGCAGCTGTGGGCAGAACCCGTGTTGCGCAGGCCGGTGTTGATTATTGAAAGTGATGACTGGGGGGCGGGGCCGCTGGCTCAAACAGAGGCCTTGCAAAAACTGGCTGCACTGTTGTCAACATTCAGCGACAGCGAAGGTCGGCATCCAAAGATGACTTTGGGGGTCGTGCTGGCGATTGCTGATACCGAGGCGATGAGGAGGGCGGATCTAAGCGTCTATCGTCGCCTGACACTCGAACATGAATGTTTCGCAGAGCTGCGCCAATCAATGGCGGATGGCATTGAAAAAGGTGTATTCGCAGCGCAATTACACGGCATGGAACATTATTGGCCGCCTGCCCTGATGCAGGCGGCCAATGATGATGAGTCTGTCAGGCAGTGGTTGCTAAGTGACGCTTTGCCTCAGACTGAAACGCTGCCATCTGCGCTGCAAAGTCGCTGGCTTGATGGCAGTGTCTTACCCGCGCAACAGCTTGACGGGGCATTGATATCTGCTGCGGTGGACGAAGAGCTGGCCCTTTATAAAAAGATATTTTCTGAACCTACCAAGGTGGTTGTACCGCCGACGTTTGTCTGGAATCAAATGGTCGAAGAAAGCTGGGCCCGTGGCGGGGTTGAAGTGGTCGTAACCCCCGGGCAACGCTATGAAAGTCGGGATGAAAATGGTGTTCCTTGTTCTGTGTCTGAACCGCATTACAACGGTGAGCAAGCAGAGAGTGGCTTGAATTATGTTGTGCGCAACGATTATTTTGAACCCAGCCTGGGACATGACCCTGAACGGGCCTTGCAGGCATTGCAGCGTAAGAGCAACGCTGGTCGTCCAACCTTGTTGGAAACCCATCGTTTTAATTTTGTTGGTGACGAAAAAAAAGTGGACTCTGCCCGACAGGCGGTTGATGATTTGCTGACAGATGCCTTAAGACAGTACCCAGCGATTGCTTTTCTTTCAACGGTTCAACTGGCCAAGGTTCTGGCCGGTCGTGACAGTGACTGGATAAATGAGAGTCTTTTGGTTCGGCTGCGAGTGTGGCTGGTGCGCCAGCATCAGGATTATCGGTTGCGGAAATTCTTTTTGTTGTCGGGGTTTGTTTTTATTTATCATCTGCTGCGATGGTCGTCTGCAAAAACGTCCGGTTGGGCCGGTGATGAATCTTAGCAGGATGTCTGAACGGTTGAATAGCAGAGGTATAAGCGGGTTTGTTGGTGCGGGCACGCTGGTGGCGCTGGTGTTGCTGTTAGGTGTTGAGAGTCTGTTTCATAGCGATGCCTTCCTGAATAAATATCGCTCTGTTTTTGCCAGTGGCAGGGCCATGGAAAAACTGATGTACGCCGAGACTCGCATCCCCTCAATCGTGATCGCAGGCAATAGTCGCATCGACAATGGCTTTAATCCCGCGGTGGTAGAGCAGGTCTTGCCGGGTGAGCATGTGTTGAACCTGGGAATTCCAGGTGCCAATGCCCGCATTATGTACGGTATGTTTGCACGTCTTGATAAGCAGGGATTGCTTGGCGAACAAGGCATTAAAAAGGTGATTTTGGGTTTGGATGAAAGTCTGTTTCAGTCCGATGACTCGCTCGCCTATTCTGTCTTTTTTGCTGATCGAGCGGCAATGTGGCGCAACGGTGAATATGGCGATCTGGCTGGCTCAATCATCAGGTTATGGGGCTATGCTGATAACCTGAAACAATTAAAGGAGCCCGCCAAGGCTGTTCGTTTTCTGGAGGCCAGTGTGGCGGATGTGGAGGCCTGGGGCGGGGCTGTGAAAAAAAACCATGGCTACCGGGCGGCAGCGGCGGGTGAGTTTCAGAATGTTGAGCAATTGATGCAACAAGAGGCGGGTTCACAGAATCCACCTGATCCAGTGGTAGAAAAATATTTCTGGGACTTGCTTGATTTGCTGCAACGGCGACAGGTTGAGGTGGCGGTGTTGTTTCCGCCGTTGCTGACCCGTGACGTTTTGTTTTTGGGCGATGATCAGCCATCAGCCAAACCTTATTTGAAAATAAGGAAAAAGCTGGAAGAGCACAATATTCCTTTGCTGGCATTTGATGTTGGCAAGAAAAAAAATCCGCGTGAGTTTGCCAATGCAGGGCATCTAAATGACAAAGGGGCATCGCGTTATTCTCTGCTGCTGTCAACAGAGATAAGCAGAATATGGCCAGCAGTGGTGAATTAAGATGATATTCAGCAGCTCTACATTTCTGGTCTTTTTTGTTGCCCTGCTGTCACTCTATGCCGTGGTACAAACCCACCGGCAGCGGGCCGCCGTGTTGCTGGTAGGCAGCATCATTTTCTATGCCTCCTGGAAGGTGGAATATTTGCTGTTGCTGTTTGCATCATTAACGGCAAATTATTTTGTTTACAAATATCTATTAAAAAACAAATCTCTGCCGGTGCTGGTGGCCGCTATCGTGTTCGATCTTGGTGTGCTGGCCTTTTATAAATATCTTGGCCTTCTGATTGGTACGGGGCTTTGGTTTCTGGGGGCGGTGGGGGTTGGCGTCGAAACCACTGTGCCCACCTGGGCGCAGTGGGTGTTGCCGCTGGGCATCAGCTTTTTTACCTTTCAGATGTTAAGCGCCCTGATTGATGTCTATCGCGGTGACTGGAAAACCGACATCACGTATATGAAGTGGTGTCTCTACGTATCGTTTTTCCCTCAGTTGATTGCCGGACCCATTGTTCGTACCCATGAGCTGGTTGAACAACTCAATCATTTGAAGCCGATACAGTGGCTGGACTTCCGTATCGGCGTTGTGATTTTTGTTGCAGGCTTGTGTAAAAAGATTTTGCTGGCCGACAATCTGGCTATTATTGTTGATGATTTATATGCACAGCCGGGGCAGCTTGATTTCTGGGTGGCATGGTTGGCGACGACAGCGTTCGCCTTGCAAATATATTTTGATTTTTCCGGCTATAGTGAAATGGCCATTGGCCTGGCGCGAATATTTGGCGTCAAGCTGCCGAGAAATTTTATCTACCCATACATCAGTCGTAATTTATCAGAATTCTGGCAGCGTTGGCATATTACCTTGTCGCAGTGGCTGCGGGATTATCTTTATTTTCCCATGGGTGGTTCAAGGGTGTCGTCCTTACGCACCTATCAAAACCTTTTGGTCACCATGTTGCTGGGCGGGCTGTGGCATGGTGCTGGCTGGAACTTCATGTTCTGGGGCTTTCTTCATGGTATGTATCTGGTGGGGCACCGTTGGCTGTTGATTTTTTATCATTGGATCGGTGTCAGGTCTGAGGCCAAAACCGGAAAAATTCTCTCCTGGCTGGGGCTGCCGGTAACATTTGTACTGGTTAATTTTACCTGGGTATTTTTTCGTGCGCCGGATTTTGATAGTGCCTGGCTGATAGTGATGGCCATGATCGGGCAGGCCGATGTGGTGGGTAATGTTGCCAATATCCGCCTGTATGAACAGCTCTATATTGTTCTGGGGCTTGCTGTAGTCTACCTGGAGCCATGGCTGGTGGGGTTGTTTCAGCGTGTTGGTGTGGATTGGTGGTGGCGCGTTCCCTTTCCCATCAGAGGCGGGGTTTACGCAACGCTGGTGCTGACGTTGGTTGTGATGGGTGGTGGAACACAAAAATTTATCTATTTCGATTTTTAGCTGGGTTAGGTTTGCGGGTTCACTACCCAAGTGCATTCATAAAGTCTGAGGTTTGACAAAACTCAAAGCAAGAACTAGAGTCTAGTCACACTAGTCAGAATTACAGGTGTGATTATGAAGGACAATACATGGCAATTACAAGAGGCGAAGAGCAGATTCAGCCAGCTGGTTGAGGATGCTATGCACAAGGAGCCACAAATTGTCACCAGGCATGGTGACAAGGCGGTAGTAGTTTTATCATTTGAAGAATATACAAAAATGATTAAACCAAAAACTGATTTGGTAACGTTTTTGAGAGAGTCCCCCCTCGCAGAAGTTGCATTTGAAATAACAAGAAACAAAGATGTTCCAAGGAACATCAATCTATGAGATACCTTCTGGATACCTGCGTGATCTCTGAAGTTATAAGGCCAAAGCCGAATAGAAAGGTTATTGCATGGCTAAAAAAACAGGATGAAGAAAATTTGTATCTCAGTGTGCTTACCTTCGGCGAAATTGAGAAAGTTATTGAAAAGTCAGTTGACGAAAAAAGAAAGAAGAAACTGAGGTTATGGGTTGAAGCGGACTTAAAGAAACGGTTTGATGGCCGAGTGTTCCAAATAGATATTAATATAGCGTCTAAGTGGGGAGAAATACAGGGAAAGTCAGAAATAGTGGGTAAGCCGCTTCCCTCAATTGATGCTCTGATAGCGGTTACAGGCCTGGTGAATAATTGTGTTGTAGTGACAAGAAATATATCTGATATGGAACAAGGTTTAGTGGAACTGTATAACCCCTGGGGGGAATGAGGCTCACTAACTCAGATCATTTTCACGTTATGAGTCAGTGGTCGTACGATATGCTTGTTAGTGTATGTGCTAAGTCGTGGATGCAGCCTGCAATCAAAGAGTTGGCAAAGTGGGGCGGTAATCCCCCTCGTAATTCATCTATTTTGACTTTTAGGTGGGTTAAGCTGTTTGGTTATTTGCCGGGTAAAGATATGAAAGTCAGGAATATTACAAAGATATGAAATCTGGTTATAGAAATGATGAAGCAGTGTCTGTTCCACTTTCGGCTCCTGGGTTTAGTGTCATTATCGCTGTTTACAATGGCGAAAAAACTATCGCTGGTGCGATTCAGTCCGTGTTGGATCAGAGCTATCCTGCCAACGAGATTATCGTTGTGGATGATGGCTCAACAGACAGCACCGCAGAACAGGTCAAACAGTTTGGTGAAGCAGTCCATTATATCCACCAGCAAAACGCTGGCGTAGCCGCAGCGCGAAACGCCGGGGTTGATGCAGCCACTGGCGACTGGCTGGCTTTTCTTGATGCCGATGATTATTACTACCCCGATCGTTTAAAATGGCAGGCGGAGTTATTGCAACGCCAACCCAGGCTTGATTTTATGACGGGTGATTTTGATTATGTTAACCCCGATGGCAGCCTGATTCGTCGGTCCATGCAGAGCACCGAGGCGGGCAGACAACTGCAGCAACAGGCTGCGGGCGCTGCTGATATCATCATGAGTGGTGAATTACTCGGCAGCTTTATTGAAAGCCATTTCGGTGATACCCATACCCTGGCGATGCCGCGCCAGACGTTTATCGAGCTGGGTGGTTACCCCGTCGGCGTAAAGGTTTGTGAAGATGTGAATCTGCTGATTCGCCTTTGTGCCCGCAGCCAGCAGGTGGGTGTGGTTTGCAGGCCGATGGCGGCCTATGTTATTCACCAGGACGGTGCCACACGCTCAGATCCGTTGTTAGCGCAGCAACAAACCCTGCAGGCATTGCTGCCATTGCGAGCCAGTCTGGCCTTGGCATCCGGAGTTATTCGTGATGGTCTGGATGGCTGTATTCGTCATGCGCGTCTTGATCTTGCTTATGCGCTACTCAAGGCGGGCAGAAAATTTGAAGCAGTTCGTGCAATGCTGCCACTGCTTAAAGAACGCCCCGGGCTGACCAGTCTGCGTGATGTGGCGTCGATAATAAAAGGTTAGTTTGATGTCTGAACAAAAACACCGTTATTTGATTATTACCGAACTGTTTTTGCCGACCAAGGGTGGCACAGCCGTCTGGTTTGATGAGGTCTATCGGCGTATTGGTGGTAGAGAGATTCATATCGTGACAGCAGAAGTTGAAGGTAGCGCCGCTCATGACTGCGATCATAACAATACTATCCACCGTGTAAGTCTCAAGCGTTATTGGTGGTTGCGGCCTGAGTCTTTAGCTATGTATGCCAAACTATTCTTTAAAGCTTTTGGTGTTGCTCTGACCAATAAGATTGACGCTGTCCATGCTGGCCGAGTATTACCTGAAGGTTTAGTGGGGCTAATTGTCGCTCGTATTTTTCGTAAGCCTTTGGTGGTTTATGCGCATGGTGAGGAAATTACCACCTGGCGACAGACAGGGAAGTTTAAGGCAATGAAATTCACCTATAAAAATGCGGATCATGTAATTGCTAATAGTAACTTTACCCTGAAAGAGTTGATAAAAATTGGTGTTGACGAAAGTAAAATTATATTGATATCCCCTGGTGTAGATTTAGAGTGTTTTCGTCCAGGTTTGGAAACCATGGATCTACAGCAGTCAATTGGCCTGCTTGAAAACGCTAAATTGATTTTATCTGTTGGGCGGCTTAGTAGAAGAAAGGGGTTTGACCAGGTAATACGGGCATTGCCGCATCTTATTGAAGCAGGGGTAGATGTCCATTACGCCATTATTGGCATTGGCGAAGATGAAGGTTATTTGAACTCGCTAGCACAAGAGCTAGGCGTGAGTGAACGGTTGCATATGTTAGGACACGTGAGCGCAGATGATTTACCTAGGTGGTACAACGCATGTGACTTGTTTGCGATGCCTAATCGAGAAATCAATGGTGACACTGAAGGGTTTGGCATGGTTTTTCAAGAAGCAGCAGCATGTGGAACGCCATCACTCGCAGGGTTGGCCGGTGGCACAGGTGATGCAGTTGTTGAAGGTGTAACCGGGTTGCGTGTTGATGGTGAATCTTTAGAAAATATTGTTTTGGCGTTACAACGACTTTTATCGTTTAGGGTGGGCAATGATGGGAAGCTAAATGATGAAGTGCGTCAGTCTATTAGCTGGGAGACCGTTGCTATGAAAACTAATGAAATTAATCATCAGGAGAAATAAAATGATTTGGTTTGTTGGTCAGAAATCGGTTTTGAGATGGTTGCTTCTAATGCTTGCTATTACAACAAGTAATGTGGTTGTTGCCCACTCGACTCCCAAGGACAAACAGAGTTATGTCAATTTGCCTGGATATTGCGTTGTTAAAATGGGGTTTGGCACCAAATCCCAATGGGATATGTGGTCGGAACGGTTGCCAGGTGGGTTTAATCATATTCATCACTATTGTTTTGCGATGCATCAATATTCACATATCCAAAGGATTTTTCCTCGAAACAAAAAAGAGGACCTTGCAAAAAGGAGTTATATTAAGGATGCGCTGAATAATATTGCCTATATGGAGACTCACGCGGGTGATAAATTTATATTAATGCCAGAAATAATGGTTCTGAAAGGGCGTGTGTTAATGGCTGCAGATAGAAAGGCGGCGGCTATAGTAGCTTATCGTCATGCCATGAGGCTAAAGCCTGATTACACAAAAGCATATACAGCGTTGTCGGATGTGTATAAAAAGATGGCTAATATTGAAATGGCAAAACAAACCTTGGAAGAGGGACTCAAAAGATCACCAAATTCCAAGGCACTGAAACGGCGTTTAAAGAAATTATCCCGCTAATAATTTTTCTAAGTTGCGAGAGTTAGTAGTCCTTTTAGTTGACACTAAAAGTTTCTAAGCATTCTTCAATGGCATTTTTTAGTTTATTGAGGTCACCGTCAACAAAATCAGGTTGGTTTTGCAATAATGTCTGGCGAATAATATTTGGTGAGTGTTTGTGTCTTTCATTTTTTAGTTTTATAACTAAATCATCAAGGTTGTCATAGAATACAAAATTACTTGTGAATGTTGAGTCGTTGTCAGAAAAAACTTCTCCGTCATCTAGTAGGGCGTGGCGTTTTACCCAGCTTTTTTGTGGTGAGAATATTTTTGAACCTTGATATTGTAATTGTACGATGGGTACACCGAACGCTTCAGGAAAGGCTATAAATGCAATTGATACTTTTTTGAATTCATCGGCTATCTCAGAAAATGTATACTCTTTATCGAGTACAATTGTGTCAATGTTTAATGTATTTAATGCTTCCAGCTGGATCTCTCTATATTCCTCATATCCATCTCTGGCAAAGTCTAGTAGAGCGACGAATTTATTCTTTTGAAGACTGGCTTGTTGGGGGGTTTCCAATAAACGAAGTCCTATTGAATGAGGTTTCTTATTGCAGAGACGTTCGTCATCATGGATACCGCTTACAACCCAGTAAGAATCATATTTTTCAAGCGCATTGTTGGGTAATCTGTCAATCCAGTATTTACATCCGCCCATGAAAAAAACTTCGTAGTGTATTAATGGTTTTCCAAGATGTCGTATTGCATCTATATTCATGACTTCACGAAAAGCCTGCATGGTGTCAGAAATTACAATCAGGTCATAATTAGCAAATTTTCTTAGTTTGTAAGCGATCCAGTGATTTTGGATAGAGGTCTTAATGCTTGTGTCTTTTGGCTTAATTGTTTGTAGCAAACTGCAGCCATCTTCATAGACATCTGCTTTATATCCAAGGCTAGTCAACATTTTCTTGAGCCCATAAGCTAAGTATTTTGGGCTTCGAAATTCATTGCGAGTTAATATTGCAATTTTTGGAGTCATTGTGCTTTATTTTAGTGGGTTAATAATATGGCTTAAATACCAGATTTGGCTATATGTCATTTAGAGTCATGTTTGGTTATGATGCCAATATTGTTACGGTTTTTTGATAAAGGGCGTAAACTTTTTGATTAAAAAATCATGTGTTGCATCAACAGGAATAATTTTGCCGGTCTTTAAGTTCTTAAGAACTAATTTTTCGCCATCATTCAATGGTAGTCTGCACAATTTCCAATGTTTATAAATTATGGCCTGATCTTTAGCGTCGTATACGATATCCAATACTGTGCTATCAATTGATATAGTCCCGCTTTTTATGTTTTCTATGGTTAAAATATTATCGATGGTGGGGTAGGTTTTGTGGTGTTCATCTTGCTGTGGCGGTGGTGCCAACCATTCACCCGTCTCAATAAAGGCGCACAGATCAAGGTCGATATCTGCTTCAGAGAGAAGCTGCATAAGAGATGTGCCATCCATTTTATCTGTTTGCCTGATTCCGGCAAGTTCAAGAATGGTGGGGGCAATATCGACTGTACGTGTGACTTGATCAATTTTGTTACCGGTTTTCGCTAGGCCGGGTGCGCGTAATACAAAAGGGATGGTGTAGCTGTTATTGGTCAGTACGGTATTGCCTTGTCCCCATGAGTTACCTTCAAAAAAGTCCAAACCATGATCGCTGTAAATAACAATAATGGTATTGTCTATCAGGTCGCATGAAGAAAGGTGGTCAACCAGTTCACCAACAGCTGAATCAAAACTGGCAACGCTACCGTCATACAGGTCTATGATTTGATCAAGGTCGAAGGCTTCTTTTGGCTCTCTTTGCGATTTTATGATTTCATCAGGGTCTGTGAGTCTAGCCATTCCAAAAAAAGACTCTCCTTCGTAGGCGGGGTCGGCATACTGCCTATAGTAGGGGGGCTTGCTGCCGAAGGGAGGGTGGCTGCTGGAGTAGAAAATATTTGTAAAAAATGGCTCGCCTTGTTTTACATGCTTATTAATGTGTTGCTTTGCAGATGTTGATACCTCGTCTGTGAGTGGCACACCCGCCAGGTAGTACAGCTCAGGTATAAATAGTTTTCCAAGTTTATTGTGGGTAAACAGGGATAAAAATAATCTTAAATCTTTAGGCCCTTGCCTAATCAGGTATTTGAGATTCCATTGGTCTTCAGGTGATTCTACATGCTGAAAGCCAAAGTCAAACTTTTTCAGGTCTGAGCCGCACCAGTCGGTGATGGCACTGGTGTTATAGCCATTTTCGGCCAGAATGCCAGGCAGTGTGTCAGCCTTAAGTTTTGTCTGTTTATCGGAGACAAAGTTGGTTCTAACCCCATGAGAACTCGGCCATAGTCCGGTAAAAAGCGACACAAGACTGGGGGCTGTGCGAGCTATCGGTGTGTAGCACTGGGTAAATGTAGTGCCAGACTGGCTTAGTTTATCAATGTTTGGGGTTAATTTGCGATGATAGTTATTGATCCCAAGTCTGTCGGATCTCAATGTGTCGCAACCGATCATTATTATGTTTGGTTTATTTTTTTGTCGTGTATTGGCTTTTATGGGTTTGGGCTGCCGAGCCTGAATCAGGCAGTAAACGTAAGGTGCCAGAAGCACTAAACAGAAGGTAAACCATCCGGTTGAAAGGGCTATGCCGTTATGTGTAGAGGTAAATAAAACCTGGGTTATGCAAGATAACAAATAAAAAATAATGATAGTAGATTCAAATGCTAATAGCCTGGCTTTACTCAGGTGTCTCCAGAAAGGAATTAAACGTCTCATGCCGTAATTAAATGACATCATGATGCTTGAGGGAATGAAGAACAGGTGTTTGGAAAACTGTAATAAGGTGATTAAGAAAATACTGCTAGCTGCAGCGATGATGCTGGTGAGTGTGTTTGTAGGAAGCGCTAATATAGTTGAAAAATTTATGAGGGTGATAATGCCGAGCGATGCTAACCAGAGCAGAATTGCACTTGTCCACAGAGTTAACCGAAGGATTGCAAAGCAACTATATGTAAAATAATGTTTTCTTATTTCATTCTGGATTTTTGGTCCGGTCCGGCTGAAATGGAAAAGAGATCGAATCAGCAGCGTGCAGGAAATAAGCAGCGCAAATAGCGCGATTTCAGGCAGTGAATGAAGAAAGGTGCTAAAAGGCAACGCCATTATTCCTGCAATTGCTTAATCATTGGGGAATAACAACTTTTGACGTGCCCATCCAGTCAATTTGTTTCTGTTTTAGTTCTGGCTGTAAAACTCTGTCAGCTTGACCAAACATAAAACCAATGATGTTAACCAGTCTAATGAATTCCATTATCAGAAGTACGCGCCAACGCATATGGGGTGACTTACTTTCACTAACAGCGTGTGTTGACTGCTTCCAGAGATTGTTTTTTATATGGAAATAAAGAGGCGGTAACGATAGCGCAGCAAAAAAAATTGAGATGGGTGTAAATAGTAATGGTGTCAGTATTAACGCATGGTAAAAGCTGTTCAGTTTGTAGCCATAAATACCGTGCCCAACCTGAGAGTTACAACGAGCAAAATTAAAGCGTTGTTTAGCCAAAGCACGCCAAGTGATTCTTGGCCGCCAATGAACAACGGCATCTTTAGCAAATACAAATTTGCAGCCAATCTGCCGTAGTCGAATATTGTATAACGTATCTTCTGATACCTTTATCCACTCGGGATAACCTTTTACATCAGCCCATGCTTGTTTTTTAAAGGCAAGAGAACGGCTTGAAGGATAAAATTTGGCTGTTTCTGATTGTTCTCGGTTGGGGGTGAAAGTGGCATAGACAGAGGCACGTTCAAAATCATTGTGGCACTCAAAATGAAAGTTACCCGCAACAACATCTGCGTCTGGGTTGTCGATGGCTGTTTTTTCCAATGCTTCCAGCCAGGTAGGGTCAACCACACAGCCTGCATCGGTTACCGCAATGTATTCCGATTGGGCACAGCTTATGCCAAGGTTTCTCCCCTCAGCAATATTGCAAGGCTCAGACAGCAATTTTATTTTGTTGTCCTGTTCATAGGATTGTAAAATTTCAAGCGTGCCATCATTGCTTTTACCATCGACGATGATTATTTCGTCTGCTTTTACAGACTGATTCAACAGAGAGTCGACAAAGCTGGTGATCGTCTCTTTTTCATTCCAGACGGTAGCAATTATAGTAAATGAAGGTTTTGTCATAGCTCTTGCTTACGTTGTCTATAGCCCAAGATCATCCCTAGCGCGTGGGTGGCATTCATGGCCTGTCTGAGTTTAAGTTTATTAAAAGACAAATAGTAAAACGCACTTTTAATAAGCTGGCTGAAAAATAGCCGAGCCAGGAAAGGGGGGAAACCAAATACAGTTTTATCAAACGTCTCAAGTTCAAATGTCCCCTTTCTGCGACCGGCAAGAAAGTGCAGTTTTAAGAAATAAAACCGAGAAAGTCGCCAAGGTTCCACCTGGTGTGTGACAACCATGTCAGGGTTGTAATATGTTTTAATATTTCGCTCTAGCAAATCATTAAACATTATGACATCTTCGCCACCACCAATCCCTGATTCGCCTCTGTTATATCGGCTATCAAACCTCAAGCTGGCGTCATCACGGAATATTTGCATATTATAAGCAACGTTAGCCGTCCAAATCGGTGTGTCTTTGCTGGTGATCCAAAATCCATTATCACCATAATCAGTCTCCGCGAGAAAGCCAAGCAGCTCATCTACTAGCCAGCCGGGCCTGGGTGGTTCGTCAAAAGTATTAATTACTTTACCGCCGACACATTGAGCCTCTTTGTTAATCAGCGAGTCTAAGGCTGCCTGAATAATCCCCGGGTGTGGCAGTTCATCATCGTCCATAAATAACATATAGCCACGATCCATACACTCATCCAACGCCCGGTTTCGAGCAAAGGGAATGCCCTGTTGCGTTTCTGTAACAACCCTTAATGGTACGCCAGGCTCGGATTTTAATGAGTCGAGAACTTCAAGTGTGTTATCTGAGCTATTGTTATTGATAATTAAGACATCATAATCCAGCGGTGACGCAAGTGCGCGCAGAGCACGCACCAATCGGGGGAGTCTTTTGGCGCGATTGTAACTGCAAACCGCAAGTGTCAGAGTTTGTTTGTTCATTTTTCTAGTAACTTAACCAGTCTTTTATGAATGGAATAGGGGAAAATGCTCGGTAGCATATATTTCCAATCGTTAAAGGTGCCATAACGCCGAAACATTACAACCCTAAAGATTGACCTTGCGGTAGTAAGATCACGGCTCCAATAAGCGATGTAGCCTCTATGTAGCAGCTCACCTAAAATCAGACTCCTTATCTTAGCTTTTCCATATTTATTTATTACATCTGGATTATTCGTTAGAAAATTATCTTGGGATTTGAGGTGGTTTAGTGCGATTCTTAATTTATTTTTTGTGATTTGTTCA
>JAJRUN010000067.1 GCA_024277755.1 Gammaproteobacteria bacterium
AGTTTAATCTTTGCGATCGTAACGGGGTGGATAATATTACTGAAGTGATGTTTGGTTATGATGGAATTGTTATCGCGCAATCTGCTGAGAATGACCACCTGAATGTGTCAAAAAAAGAGTTGCTGTTAGCCGTGGCTCAACTAGTGCCCAATGCGGTAGGGGATGGCATGATTGAGAATCCCTATCGCTACTGGAACGAGATTAACAAAACTCTTCCTCATCGTAAGATCAGTATCTATGGCCCACCAGTGAGCTCTGGCACGCGAGATGCTTTTGAGGAGATGGTGATGCAGTATCAAACTGAAGAGATGAAGGTCTATCGTGATGCTGGTTTGAAAGGTTTTAGAATCATCAGAACAGACGGTGTCTATATTCCCAGTGGCGAAAATGACAATCTGATTGTGCGTAAGCTGACCAAGGATAAGGATGCACTGGGTATCTTCGGCTATAGTTTTCTGGAAGAAAACGATGATGTAATCGAAGGGGTCGATATTGATGGTGTGCCGCCTACAGCAGACAATATCGCATCCAAACAATATCCTATTTCACGCAGCCTGTTTTTATACATTAAAAATGATCATATGAAAGATGTGCCTGCCATGAAGGAGTATTTAGGGATGTCTTTGAATGCTGACCTTGTGGGTGAAGATGGTTTGCTGAGTGATATTGGTCTGATTCCTATGCCAGATGAATTGATTGAGGCGAATTTGGCCAAGGTGGAAAACATGCAGCTGCTGACACTGGATGATCTTAAATATCGTCACTAATTTGTCTGACCACTCTGTGTGATGTATTGAACCCCTCTGCATGTGAATGCAGAGGGGTTTTTTATGCGACCTGTGTTCGTTTAATTGTCATAACCATGTCACAAAAACTAAATCTCCTTGTTATATTTCGGTTTTAGAATGGCTCTGTTCTCAAATTAATAATTAAATGTAAGGAGTTGTTTTCATGATTTTACCCCCATTTAGAGTGTGTGCAGTTGCTGGGTTGTTAGCTGTCAGTGTGGTTCTTACTGGTTGTGGCGGTTCCAGCACCAGCGCCAGTTCTGGCAGCACGACTACTGCAACAACTGCCGTAGAAGGTACAGCAGCCTATGTGTCTGAGCAAAGTGAACTGAAAGGAAACTTCAGTGAAAATGTGACTCTTGATGCCAATACAGTTTACAAAATCACGGGTGAAGTTAACTTTCTTGATGGAACAACTTTGACGATTCCTGCCGGTACTAAGCTGTATGGTTCATCGGGCAGTGCTTATCTGGCCATCAATCGTGGTGCAAAGATTTTTGCTGAAGGCACAGCGGCCAATCCCATCATCTTTACCTCGGCAAAAGACATTGCTGGTACTGCGGCTAAAAATGATCAGGGTCAATGGGGTGGCCTGACCATTCTGGGTAAGTCAAGTAATAACAAGGGTGAAAAGACCTATGAAGCGGGCACGCAGAAATACGGCCCTGTCAACGGTGTTGCTGATGAGGCAGACAGCAGCGGTATATTGAAATATGTCATCGTTAAGTATTCAGGTTTTGAAGTAGAAAAAGACAAAGAACTGAACGGCATCTCTTTGGGATCGGTTGGTTCAGGCACTGTGATTGAAAACATCGCTGTGATCGGTTCAGCGGATGACGGAATCGAGTTTTGGGGTGGCACGGTTAATGTTAAAAATCTGTATATTTATAATGCAGCTGATGACTCGGTGGATACGGACCAGGGCTATGTGGGAACCATTGATAATGTTTATGTTCAGCAGGTGGCGGTTGACGATGAAACCGGTTCCCGTGCAATTGAAGCCGATAGTTTTGATAGCACTTCGGCAGGGACCCCTGTTGCGACTGTGTCCATGAAGAATGCAACGCTGAATACTGTGGGTCGTGCAATTCGTTTACGTGAAGGCACAGGCTATGTGTTTGATAATGTTCAAGTGAATGTTAAATCAAGCTCGGCTGATCCTGCATCGGCAGATTATTTTAAGGATATTGCTGCGATTCGAATCAGTGATCAGGTGACCTTTGATGGAGCCAATATCAGCACGACTGGCACAGGGATTGCGGTTAAAAATGATGCGGTACAACTGGTCACCAATGACACGGCGGCAGGTGATATCGGTGCTGATGGCAAGATCACCACAGGTAAAGGTATCTATCGTGACTCTGAAACCATGAACTATTTCCAGGGCCTGAGTGCTGTACATGAGGTGGTAGGTGTTTCTGGCGATATGATTGATTAAGGCCATTTTGATTCCGGTGGTACAGGATTTACCGCTGAGGTTGCCGCCGATAACACAGTTGTTGGTGCTGATATGACCCAGTTTGACTGGGTGCTGCAAGAAGTGAACAGCATGACCACGGTTATTTTGACGGGTGATATTTCTGCTGACATGAGTTTGTCTGCGGATAATCTGTACGCCATCAACGGTGAAGTCAATGTGTTGGAGGGGGCAACCCTGACCATTCCAGCGGGCACCACCCTATACGGTGTAACCGGCTCCTCTTATCTGGCCATCAATCGTGGTGCAAAGATTATGGCGGAAGGCACCGCTGTCGATCCTATTGTGTTTACGTCAGCTCAGGATATCGCCGGTTTAAACAGTGGCATCGAGCAGGGCCAATGGGGGGGGGTGACTATTCTGGGTAAGGCATCTGCAAACAAGGGTGAACGCACCTATGAAGCAGGCACTCAAAAATATGGGCCTGTGAATGGTGTTGCTGACGATGCAGACAACAGCGGTGTATTGAAATATGTTGCGGTTAAATACTCTGGCTACGAAGTTGAGAAAGATAAAGAGCTGAATGGTATTTCTCTGGCGGCTGTTGGTTCAGGAACAGTGATTGAAAACATTGCCTCTATTGGTTCTGCGGATGATGGTATCGAATTGTGGGGCGGGACAGTGAGCATCAATGGTTTGTATGTTTACAACGCCGGTGATGATTCTATCGATACGGATCAGGGTTATCGCGGCACGATTCAGAATGTGTATGCCGAGCAGATTGTTATTGATGATGAAATCGGTTCTCGTGTCATTGAAGCCGATGGTAAGGATGCCACGACAGCGGGTACGCCTGCCTCACTGGTAACGATGAAAGATGCCATCCTGAAGGCGAAAGGGCGTGCCATTCGTCTGCGTGAGGGCACGGGGTATGTGTTTGATAATGTGCAGGTGACTGTTGAATCAGCAGTTGACAGCAGTGTTGCCGCCGTCCGCATCAGTGACAATATTACCTTTACGGAAGCAAACATCAGCACAGCGGGTGCCGGTATTGCAATCAAGAACAAGGTGGATGCAACAGCCTTGTACAAAGATGCTGACACGGAAACCTACTTCAACGGCTTGAGTAATGTGTTGGTTAATGATGATACAACGCTGAACATTACTGAATACGACCGTAGCTGGATTCCTGGTTGGACTGAGTAATGTCATGATGCCGGCAGGAACCCTTGCCGGGGTTCTGCCGGCAGATTGAATTGTTCGACACAAACCCCACCGCCATCGGTGGGGTTTGTTTTTAAGCCGGATGAGTATTCTGCTAAATCGAATTGAGGCCAAGGCCTTGAAAATGATGTTTTTCCAATGAAAAAAAGCAAGAAATTTAACAGCGAAAGGCTGATGGTGTTGGTGCTGGCGATGGCATCTGCGATCTCCATACTGACCACGGTGGGTATCCTGTTTTCAATTCTGTTTCAAGCGATTGAATTTTTCCAACTGAAGAGTTTCTGGTACTTCATTACCGGCACCGAATGGTCGCCGGGTCAGATGGATAGTCGCTTTGGTGCGCTGCCCATTTTTGCCGGTACTTTTATGATTACAATTATTGCGCTGACGATTGCTATTCCTGCGGGGATTGGCAGTGCGATCTATATGAGTGAATACGCCAGTCCGCGTTGGCGCAATATTCTTAAACCCCTGTTGGAAGTGCTGGCAGGTATTCCAACCGTGGTCTATGGTTTTTTTGCCGCCCTGACGATTGCCCCGGCGATTGTTTCGTTTGCCGAATTGCTGGGGCTGGATGCGGCCTATAACAGCGCCCTGGCCTGTGGTCTGGTGATGGGGGTGATGATCATTCCCGTGATTTCATCCTTAAGCGATGATGTCTTGCGTGCTGTGCCTGACTCGCAACGAAATGCTTCACTGGCATTGGGGATGACCCACAGCGAGACCATTCGTCACATTGTTGTGCCATCGGCCATGCCTGGCATTATCTCCGCATCTTTGCTGGGCCTTTCCAAGGCCATTGGTGAAACTATGATTGTAGTGATGGCTGCGGGCTTGCGTCCCAACCTGTCCTGGAATCCACTTGAGGACATGACCACGGTAACGGTGCGGATTGTGGATGCCCTGGTGGGTGACCATGCCTTTGACTCACCCGATACACTGTCAGCCTTTTCGTTGGGATTGGTGTTGTTTGTTATCACTCTGATACTCAATATGATCTCTCTGGCGCAGATACGTAAATTTAAAACACGTTACAAGATCAGCAGCCTATGAATAACCACCCATTTCATGATCCTGGTTTAAAGGCAAGGCATCGTTCTGCCCGCCTGTTTAAATGGTATGCCACGGCATCAATCGCTTTGACACTGGCGTTTTTGTGTTTCTTTTTGTTTGACATGGGCCGCACTGCATTTCCTGCCTTGTGGCAAACCTATGTCAAGGTGGATGTAAGCTATAGCGAAAAAACCCTGCGCCTGACATCAAAGGCGATTGATCGAAAATATCGCAAGATTGTTAGTCGCGCCTGGCTGAGAAATATTCGCCGTCAGGTTGAGGTGAAGCCCGAACTAATGGGGCATACGCTATCTCAGTGGGTGTTGGCCGACGATCAGGTTGACCAATATATGAAAGGCCATCATTACAATCTCAAGGTTAAGCAGATTGCGGTGGTTGAAGCGCTGAAAGTGGAGGGCGCAATCGAGATGCGCTGGAATAATATCTTTTTTGCGCGCGGTGATTCTAAACTGCCCGAGAATGCCGGCCTGCTGTCGGCACTGATTGGTTCCTTGCTTACTCTGGGGGTGACTATGTTGGTTGCCTTTCCTCTTGGCGTGATGACTGCCGTTTATCTGGAAGAGTTTGCTCGTGATAATACGTTGACGCGATTCATCGAAGTGAATATCAATAATCTTGCTGCCATACCTTCCATTTTGTTTGGCCTGTTAGGCCTGGCGGTGTTTATCAATCTCTTTGGTCTGCCCCGCAGCTCACCCTTGGTGGGAGGCTTAACCCTGGCTTTGATGACCCTGCCTATCATTATCGTCAGTGCCCGTGCCGCTTTACGCAGTGTGCCCGATTCGATTCGGCAGGCCGGTTACGGCTTGGGCTTGACGCGAGTGCAGATTGTTCAGGACCATGTGCTGCCGCTTGCCATGCCCGGAATTTTAACCGGCTCAGTAATAGGGGTTGCACAGGCGATGGGAGAGACAGCGCCGCTGATTATTATTGGAATGATCGCCTTCATCCCCGACTCACCTACATCAATTGTCGAAGCTGCTACCGTGCTTCCTGCGCAAATATTTACCTGGGCGGGTCTGCCGGAACGGGCCTATGTGGAAAAAACGGCAGCAGGCATTGTGGTCATTCTATTGATACTGTTTTTGTTGAATACGATTGCGGTTTATCTCAGGAAGAAATATGAAATCAAGTGCTAGGCAAACGACGCCGGTCAAAATCAAGATCGCTGGGCTTAATCTGTGGTACGGCGATAATCATGCAGTGAAGGGGATCGATATGGCGATTCCTGCTAACCGGATTACGGCCCTGATTGGCCCGTCTGGTTGCGGAAAATCAAGTTTTCTACGCTGCATCAATCGTATGAATGATTTGATTGACCATGTTCGTATCGACGGGCAGGTGATTGTGGATGGTAAAAATATTTATGATAACGATGTGGACGAGATTGCTGTGCGTAAACGGATCGGTATGGTCTTTCAGCAGCCTAATCCCTTTCCTAAGTCGATTTACGAAAATATTACCTATGCCCCTCTGAAGCACGGACAGGTCAGAAAAGGGCGGGAGAGTGATGCGCTGGTAGAGGCATCGCTCAGCTCTGCAGGCCTGTGGAACGAGGTGAAAGACAAACTGCATTCCCCTGGCACCTCCTTGTCGGGTGGCCAGCAGCAACGCCTGTGTATTGCCAGGGCCATTGCGGTCAGCCCCGATATTATTTTGATGGACGAACCCTCTTCGGCACTGGACCCCATCTCAACAGAAAAGATCGAATCTCTGATGCTGGAGCTGCGGGAAAACTACACCATTGTGATTGTCACCCATAATATGCAGCAGGCACACCGTACAGCAGATTACACTGCCTATTTTCACCTGGGTGAGCTGGTTGAATATGACGAAACCAAAAAGTTGTTCATGAATCCCGGCCAGCAATTGACCGAGGATTATATTACTGGGCGATTTGGCTAGATGCTTCATGAATCCAGTCTTTTTCTGCTTCGGCGTTCAAGTTTTACACATATTGATTGAGTCTAGGTTTGGAATAACAGGGGGGTGGTATTTTAATTGATTGTTTTATAAGTGTATTTTAGTGTTTTCGTCGGGTGGTGCTGTGGGCTGGGAGGGCAATAGCCAGTTAAAATATCTTTACAGATAACTGTTTGGTTTGCATCAAGTTAAATACAAATTGTGGGTATTGTGAAATACAGTGAAAAAACCCCTAGCCAAAAGGCTTAACTTGTTATAGGATTCGGTCTGTTGCAGTTTTTGTCTCGTAGCGTTTTCGGTAGTTCCTCGCAGTGTAGAGTGGCATTTCTTCCGTAATCTCAGCAGTGACCTGCACACTTATATACATTGTTTAATTTTAAAAGAAGGTAACTAAAAATGGCTACAGGTACAGTTAAGTGGTTCAACGACAGTAAAGGTTTTGGCTTTATTACTCCTGCTGATGGCAGCGCTGATGTTTTCGTACATCATTCAGCTATCCAAGCTTCTGGCTTTAAATCTTTGGCAGAAGGTCAGTCAGTATCTTTCGATACTGAAGCTGGCGCCAAGGGTCCTAGCGCAGTAAATGTTGTTCCTCAGTAAGTCTGAGTTTTAGCATTAAAGAGCCCCGCAGTGATGCGGGGCTTTTTTTTTGCTTAAATAATGCCCCCTCAACGGTGACCAGTGTTTAGTTGCCGGGTATTTCAAAATACTGTTGTTTCAAATTAAGGATCTATCTCTTGAGCCAAACCGCCTTTTCATCTCTTAAGCTGAATCCTGATCTGCTTAAAAATATTTCCTCCCTGGGTTATCAGGCGATGACGCCCATACAGGCGCAGAGTTTGCCTCACATTCTGGCGGGCAAAGATATTATTGCTCAAGGACAAACCGGGTCGGGAAAAACAGCGGCGTTTAGTCTGGGCTTGCTGGAAAAACTTGATGTGAAACGTTTTCGGGTGCAATCATTGGTGCTTTGCCCGACGCGAGAGCTGGCAGATCAGGTAGCGAAAGAGGTTCGCAGACTGGCCAGAACCATACATAACATTAAGGTCTTAACCCTTTGTGGCGGCATGCCATTTGGGGCTCAAGTAGGCTCTCTGGAGCACGGTGCGCATGTCATTGTTGGAACCCCGGGGCGGGTGGAGGACCATCTGCGCAGAGGTACGCTGAAGCTGGATAATGTCACCACGCTGGTGCTTGATGAGGCGGACCGGATGCTGGATATGGGCTTTCAGGAGGCTCTGGATGCCATTATTGGGTATATGCCGTCGCAACGCCAAACCTTACTCTTCAGTGCTACCTTCCCCGAACAAATAAAATCTATTGCGAAACGGATTATGCTTGAGCCGGTTGTTGTGCAGGTGGCCTCTAGTCATGACAACAGCAGCATTCAGCAGTATTTGTATAAGGTTGATGGCGATGTTGATCGTTTAACCGCCTTGCGTTTATTGCTGCTGCAACATCATCCTGAATCTGTTGTGGTGTTCTGTAATACTAAATTGGAAACAGAGCAGGTCGCCGACGAGCTAAGGCGTCATGATTTTAGCGCTGTGGCCCTGAATGGTGACATGGAGCAACGGGATAGAGATCAAACTCTGATACGGTTCGCCAATAAAAGCGCCTCAATACTTGTGGCAACCGATGTGGCGGCCCGTGGTCTGGATATAGAGGCCCTGGATGCGGTTATTAATTATCACATTGCCCGCGAGCTGGAAGTGCATGTGCATCGTATTGGCCGTACGGGACGGGCGGGCAGTAAAGGCATCGCTTGCACTCTATTTGATGAAAAAGATGCCTATCGAGTGGCTCGATTGGAGGCGTTTATTGGTCAAACGATTGAGGTAAAGCCCTTGCCAGCATTCAGCCTGTTGCAGCAACCTGCTCAAAAGCCGTTAATGACAACGCTGCAGATTGATGGGGGTAAAAAACAAAAGGTCAGGCCTGGCGATATTCTGGGGGCGCTTACCGGGGCCAATGGTATTGCTGGAGCCCAGGTCGGAAAAATACATATTTCAGATAATGTTGCCTATGTGGCAGTGAGCCGGGAGGCCGCTAAAACGGCACTAAAGAAGTTGCAGCAGGGGAAGCTCAAGGGCCGTTCGTTTCGGGTGAGGTTGTTATGGGCTTAGTTGTTGTTCGGGGCGTTGGGCAGAGGTTTTGCAAGGAGTATCTGGCTGACTCACCAGCGGCTGCCAATGCTGACGTAGAAAAATGGGCGCACCTCCACATCGATAGCTTTGTTTGAATCCTCTGGAAACTCCAGAGACACAGCGCCAATGCTAAGGTTAAGTTCGTCCCGTTTGGGTGAGCCTATGTTCATGGCTACGTTGATACGATCATCAGCTGATTGAACTTGTTCAAAACGGGATTTGTATTGCCGGGAATTGAATGCAAAGTTGAGGCTGCTGGGTTGTTTTTGTCCAGCGTTTTTTAACTGGGTCAGGTGTGAGTGTTGAGTATTTTCTGAGAATGAAGCAGGTTCTGCCTGGACTGGATTGATCAAGCTTAGGCCGATAAGAGAGGCGGCGATTTGGTATTTTTTAATATACATTCTTATCCCTTGGCTTTGTGTTTTGCTCAATGTTTATTGAGGGCTGTACTGTTCTCGATTATGCGTAATATTTCAGCGCCTGGCCGTGCCTCAGGTCACAATTTAGCCATTTTTCGTCAACGCATCGGCCGATAGAGTTGTATCGGCATAAGCGGTGGTGTCCTTTAGCCGGTTGTTGAAATTATACTCAGATGGCACGCGGGGCGTTAAAATCCGTCTCATACCCAAAGCGCGGGCACAAAAAATGCTCATTTATTACCCATAAACTGCGCTTGTTCACCAGGTTTTCCTTGCTTTGCGCTCACCTGAGCGAACTTCAACAGTCTGTAGCTAAACAGTCGCGAGTTACAACTTTTCCTTCTTGGCAATTTTTGACACTTTCCAAGGTGTCCACGGGTCATGGTATGAGACCTTGTGTATAAACTCCATTAAGTAGGCATAGGTGCGGACTATCCTCAAAAACAGACCGGTGTAAATGGGCATCAGGGGAATGAAAGCGATCAGCTTTAGCTCTGTTTTGGTGAGTTTATCTTTAATTACCAGACAGCCGACGACGAATTGCAACAGGTTGGCCATGGTGTATAGCAGGTAGTTGATGAAAAATATCACTGGAATCCATTGGGCGCTGAAGATTATGATTTGGATAATGTATATCCACCATTTCAGGTTAAGTAGCAGGTTGAAGAAGATATTTTCAAAGGATGAAATAAAGTTTACGGCGATAAAAGACTTGCTGGGCAGGAAGATGTCTTTGTGCTTGCGGACACGAAAGCGCACCATGGAACGGTCCCAACGAAAGCGTTGTCTTGCCAGTTTTGAAAAGTTGATCGGTACGTTGGTGTAGCAGACGGCCTCCGGTTCGTGGATGACACGGTAACCCAGTTTGCGAATCTTCAGGGTGATATCGCCATCCAGTCCCGGGCCTACGTCCCAGCCGTAAATACGCTCCAGTACGTCACGCTTGAATGCGCCATGGGCACCAGCAATAATTCTTAAAATGCCGAGGTTGGATGATACTGTGCGACCGATGGTAATTGATTTGAGGTACTCAAACGCTTGCAGGCTGGTGGCCAGGCTTGCCTCGGTATTGGCGACACGAACATCGCCACCCACTGCACCAATGTTGGCATCGAGAATAAAGGGCAGGATGATTGTTTCAATGGTGTCGTGTGCCAGGTGCGAGTCGGCATCAATGTGGACAATGTATTTGCCTTTGGAATAACGCAGTGCGGTGTTTGCCGCCGAAGCTTTGCCGCCGCGAACATTGTTGCGGATGAAACGGTTTATTTTGCCTTCTTTTTCGAGCTTGCGGCAGATATTTGGTGTGTCGTCATCTGAGCCGTCGTCGACAATAACCAATTCAATATTGCTATAGGTTTGATGCTGCAGTGATTCTGCCAGTTTTGGAATGTGGCGTCCTTCATTTTTTCCGGGAACAATAACCGAGACCAGTGGCTTTTCTTTGAAAAGTCTGGCTCTGGCGCGTGTGCGCAGGGCTTTGTCACGAATACGTTTTGGCATGTGATAGACGAGGATAATAATATCCGCCAGCACGTAGCGGATAATGTAGATAAAGAAAAAGGGCCAAAAATAGGCGATAACCTTCCAGAAGGTTAGCTGCTCGATAAAATCAAGTGCTGTGTCGATCAACATGACTCTTCTCATGCAGGAATGTGTCCAGTAGAGCGGTCACATCCATATTGGCGGCTATCTGCTCAATATGTGTATCAAAGGCAGGTGTGATGTCCAGGTTGCTCTTCATCAGTTCGGTGACACCCTGCTGAAGTCGTTCCAGGGCCCGTTCGGCATTGTTGGCGCTGGTTTCCGTCATCAAGATCAGGAACAGGGTTTCATTGATGGCGGTAATAACATCTGATGTTCTGAGGATGGATTTGAATACTGCGCTTAACTCATGAAATACATCCTTGGCTTTGTCGCCGAGCTTGATATAAATTTCATCCAGTTCGTTGATGTTGACCAACACTAGGGAGGTTGTGCTTAGTTTATAACGGCTGATGCGTGCGCTTTCGAGTTTCAGGTACTCCTTGAAGACGGCTTCGCTGGTGAGTTTTAGATCGGTGCTGAGTATGTTGCTGAATAGGCTTTCCATGCCGTAGACCGCAGCATTCTGGCCTAACGATGTGACATTATAGTGCTCAATGGTGCGATTGATTTGATCCTCAGGCGATGTGGTGTGGCCACAGTTGTAGCAACTGCAAATGACTTCAGGATCTTGGAAAACGTGTGTGCAATCGTTGCAATGGTAAATGATTGACGGTTTATCATAGTCGACGCCAATGTGGCGCAGTTGCTGTTCACATTTGGGACAGCTCAGGTGATTGCCAATCTGAAACTCAGATAGCTCGCCGGTATAGGCACATTTGAAATGGTGTACCAGCTCGTCAATTTTAAGGTTGCCTGAATTGCAGTGTGGGCACTGCTCTTCAAAGTTGAGAAAGGCACTTTGGCATGAGCTGCAAAAATAGGCTTGCTTAAAGAATCGCCCTTGAAGCAGTCGCTGCCCCTTTAGATATTGAAGTGTTTCTATGGTGCCAATATCGCGGATAGCAAACAACGGCTCTAATACCGGGTATAGAAAACCATGAGGGTCACTGCTGGTCATTATCGGGCTGAACTCTTTGCTGCGGCTGGCCATGAACCTAAGCACGCGAAGCGCGATATTTCGATCTGTCGAGCCATCGGCAGCGGGTAAATTTTCTATCCAGTGGTTGATGGGATGGAAGCTGGAAAGCAGTTTTTTTGCATATTCATTGTCAAACTCATCTTTCAACAGGGTTCTGTCAGATTGACTGGGCGCTGCGTTGCGGGGTTTGTCGGACACCAGACTAACAATGGGACGTAAGTAGATAAGCGGGTTCTGCGAGGCGCGAATTGTGTGCT
This sequence comes from Gammaproteobacteria bacterium, assembly GCA_024277755.1. Classification (GTDB taxonomy): domain Bacteria; phylum Pseudomonadota; class Gammaproteobacteria; order Tenderiales; family Tenderiaceae; genus Tenderia. The sequence goes on from JAJRUN010000067.1 coordinate 11,876, forward strand.
GAGTGTTTGGCAGGTCTTCATCATCGCCATCAAGTACCCAGTAGGCGACATTACTGGCGTCAAATGATTCCAGTGCGTTTAATTCAATTGTGGTCATGAATTGAGGTGCTCGTGTAGCACCGGGGCTAACGATGTAATAGGCTTGCTTCATAGCGTGCTACCTTTGACTTTGACCTGTAGTTGTTCAAATTCGCTCCATTGCGCATAGGCCTCATCAGAGGTGGGGATAATTTTTGCAATGACCTCGCCTTCTTTGGCGCCGGGGATTTTTGATGTTTTAGTCACGGAGTGGGTGGATACAACTTTTCCGCTGCTGATGCTGCCATCGGGCAGGATGATTTCAAGTACCGGTTTGGCCATCAGTTGGCGTAGCTCATCTTTATGGAAGGCTGCATGGATGTAGACCGTTGCGTCATTACTCACCAGTGTGGCGATCGCGCCGTTACGGGCAGCGACTTCATACAGGTTGATATGCAATTGATGAATGCGGCCACTAATAGGGCTGAATATCTGTTTGTCTTCACAAACGCTAGAGCTTTCCTGCTTTGCCCGTTTGACTTTGTGGCGGAAATAGTTGTTCTTTTGCGCATCGATTTCGCGCGTCAGCCTGATAATATGGTGCTTCAGTTTTTCGATATCACGTTTGGCGAGATCACGCGCACGGTTGTATTCTTTGTCGATTTCAAGCGCTCTGCGAATGACCCTGTCATCGATTTGCTGAGTTTTGAAAGCCAGTTCTTCGTTAAGTGATTTCAGTTTGGCGCGGTTAAGGTGGATTTCGAATTCAAGGTCGTCACCACGGTTGTCTATTTTTTTCGTGCAGACCTTGCTCGATTCAATAATTGCAATCAGGTCGCCAGCTTTGATCTGCTGGCCTGCGTTAATGGGAAGTTGAATGACCCGTCCGGCCAGGGGGGTGCTTATGGCTAAGGTGTCTATTTCAATGTAGCCACGACCCTCATAGCTGAAGTGGCGCATACCAAGGGTATAGATCAGGTAGGAAATGATGAAGATCAGAAACCCGAAATAGAGCAGGCGGGTGATAGAAGGTGCGGTCTTCTTTGGTGGCACCCCTTCATCACCGGTGGTAATGACGCTTTGGCGGTTACGGATTCTCATTGTTTTCTCCGCCTGTGTAGTCTGACAGTTTGTGCAGGCCGAAGTTTTTAATTGCCAGCTCTTCGTTGATATATTCCAGGTTTTTTTCTAGCGCCCATTCATCCGGATAGTCAACGATGCGCTGTACCAGTGTCACTTTGGTATCAGCCAGCAATGGCAGCAGACGTGACAGACGTTTCACATGGGTTTTGGGGTTAGCCGTTTCGTAACTCATGATGTAGGCTCGATCGACTAATTTGGCGATCTGCTGGTAAGTCTCGTCCGGCCAATGGGTGGGCAGCGCGACGCTCAGTTGACCAAGCGGAGTCGCTCGGCGCAGCTGGGTTAGCATATCCAGATACAATTGCAAATATTTTTCTTTGTTGTCTTGATAGCCGGGCAAGGTGTGTGGCTCTATATCCAAATGGACGCGACCTGTTTTCGCCATCGCTATGGCGGTTTTTATTTCGGCACGGCTGCTGTTTTCAGGAAAAATCCACTGGTTATTGGACAGCAGCATTTCAACTTTTATTTGTTCTCCGTCAGCCAGGTTGATAAAACGCGTCAGTTTGTCCGTATTTGTTTTGTTGCCTGCCGAGATGATGGCGCGCTCAATGCCTTTCGTTTTTAAAATATTGATCAAGGTTGGGTTGTCGGTGTTGTTGAAACCATTTGACCAGATATAAATCGCCCGTGTGCCTACACGACTGCGATAACTGTCTGTTTTGACCGAGGCACGATAGATATATTCGCGGCTATAGGGCAGGTGGGCGGTGTGAAATATTTCATTCACCCGGCGATAAAGCTCTTCTTTTGCTTTGATGAGTTCAATGGCGGCAGACAGTTGGCTGCGCATATGAATAATGATTAGCGCCGGGTTGATGGTTTCACCCAGTGCCTTTTTAGCCAGGGTGCGACGCAGACGTTCTTTGGCGATCATATAGCGGTATTGCTGCGTGATGGTGCGCTCTTTCTGTTCAGTCAGACCGTTATAGACAGTGCGTGTGCGACTCAACCGTTCCCACAGGACATAACGTGCTTGCTGTTCAAATGAGTTGGCTTGAGTGGTGTAACGTTCGGTATTAATCTTTTGTTTTTCGAGTGGCACAATGAAACGGAAACCGATGGCGGTGTCATCGTTGCCATTATTCTCTATATCCAGATCCTGGCGCAGAAAAAGACGAAATGTATTTGGATGATCTGCCTGAGTACGTTGTCGTGATTCTTTGAGTTCAAGTGAGGCGATGGCCTGAGGTAATTTGTCATTGCGAATCGCTTCGGAGAGAGCGGCCATATCCAAGTCAATGATGGGCGGGTTGATCAGTTGGCTGATATGTTTATCAAAGCTTGGATCACCGTGAAGGTAATTGAGTTCGCTATGCAGTACACGTGCATCAGCTTCGGCTTCCAGGGCATCATCAAGCTGGCTCCAGCCTTTGAAATAGGCGCGTCGCTCAATACTGTTAACCTGTTGCATCAATTCCAGTTTGAGTTGAATCAAAGCTGCCCGTGTACCGCTAAAGATGCGGCTGATGTTGTAGCGCTGGCAGCGGGTATTGGCACTTAGCCTGTCATGGCGTTGTTTGAGCTCTGTCAAAAGGGCGCGTATCTCAAGAGCATCAACGCGATCACGATTTTCAAAATAACCATTTTTGAGTAGATCCCAGTCAAGCTCCAGGTAGGCGCTGGAGTCACCGTCATCATCGATGACTGTGCGATTGGTGTAGCCGCCGCGCAGGGTGAGCCCCGTGCGCTTGCCATAGTCACGGGCTTCTGCACGCAGCACTTTCGAACGGTGAGTTTCCGGGGCGGGAAAATCGCAATTCGATTCGAAAATAGAGTGAGCAGCCTCTATTTTTTTCGGTTCTTGCATAAGCCGGTTATGCCTCTCATGCAGGTTGTTGATGAGTTGCAATAGTCGCTGCTCTTCGCTGAGAGGCGGTTCCTGGCTGATGGCCAGGCTTGAACCGACGGCAAGCATTATGCCTATGAGTGTGGTTAGCAATGAGGACTTCGTTGAAATTCTTTTCACACTAATCAATCCGTTGAATTAATGGATGCCCATAAGCAGGTCGTGACTTTATAACGAATGTAACGGCTCATATAAACAATGATTTAGGGATGATTTGTAATGAAATGTGAAACTTGGTTTTGAGGGGGCGGGTTACTGTATTTAGCGGGTGGAAAGGTAGGTTTTTTGCGGCGAACTAATCGGGTTTACAGCACATTTTGGGTTTTAGTATCAGTGCGGCAAGGGCACCACTGATCGCGCCGTAAAGATGTGAATCGACCACCACCGGGCCGCCAGCCATGTCGGCAGAGCCGGGTAAAGCGCCGATGCTTTGTTCCCAAAGCAGTTTGCCAGCGATGGCTGCCAGCAGGATGGCTTCGCGTCGATCGCCGCGACGAATAGCACCTATTGCACCGGCAACAAACAGGCCGTGTAATACGCCGGACAGGCCGACATACCAGACCAGCTCTGGATTGAGGAATATTAGTCCCAGGCTGACCGATAGACTGCTGATAAGAGAGATTAACCACCATTGCCAGTTTGAAAAAAAGCGCCAGAACAGTCCCCATATCAGCCCCAGCCCTAGCAGGTTCATTAATGTGTGTGACCAGCCTAAATGAACCAGGTTGGCACTGATCAGTCGCCATATCTCGCCAGTCTTTATATTGGCAACCTGATAACGCAATAGTTCGGTCATGCTGCTGCCTGCGATGGCCAGTAATAATGCAGCCAGTGCCAAGGCCAGCGGTAGGCTGTGTTGTCGAAAAAACGTTCTATTGAACATTTGTTTAGCTATCAAGCAAGGTGACAATGCTAATGCGCAGCTTGTTGAGCAGTGCTTCATCCTTGATGGGTTGCTGGTTGTTGTGGCTAATGAAAAAAACATCTTCAACCCGTTCGCCAATGGTGGTGATTTTTGCATTTTGCAGGTGTACATCGCACTCCATTAGCGCTAAACCAATTTTGGATAGTAGCCCCGGGCGGTCGGCGGTGATGATCTCCATGACGGTGCGGTGGTTGTGGTCGTCATGATTGAAGTTGACACGGGTGTGGGTGTTGAAGTGTTTTAGTTGGCGGGCAGTGCGCCTGGTAGCGTGTTTCTTCGTGAAATCTGATTGTGCCAGTTCATTTCTGAGTCGGTTGATGATCGCTTCAATCCGTTGACTGCTGCTGATGGCTTCGCCATTTTCTTCCAGGAGCACATAGGTGTCGAAGGCGTAGTCCTTACTTGAGGTAATGATGCGGGCATCGGCGACATTCAGGCCAAGCTGTTCAAAAATGCTGGTGCTGGCGGCAAACAAGTGGCCGGCAATCGGCATGTGAATGAATATCTCGGTGCCACCCCCCTGGCTGTGTTGCTGGGCAAGGATCAGCGGGAACTCATGTCCGGCATTGGCAATGATTGCCTCGGTGTGCCAGACAATTTCATCAACCGAGTGGCGGATAAAGTACTCCTGGCTGAGCGAGTTCCAGAGCTTATCAATGGCCTCATCAGGCACGCGTTGTCCAGATAACAGTTCGCGTGCCTGTTGTTGATTGTTTTCACACTGTTCGGTTTGGGCCAGCGGGTTTTCCAGTCCACGGCGAAAGGCACGGCGGGTAGCGTTATAGAGCTGTTGCAATAGTGAAGCCTTCCAGCTGTTGCAGATGGTGTGGTTGGTGCCGCGCATGTCTGCCAGTGTTAACAGGTAGAGGTAGTTGAGCCGGTTTGAATTGCCAACGATGGAGGCAAACTCAGCAATCACCTCCGGATCACTGATGTCTTTGCGCTGGGCGGTGCTGGACATAACCAGATGATGTTTCACCAGCCAGGCAACGATGTTGGTGTCGTAGTTGTTTAGGCCGTGATGCCGGCAAAAATCGATGGTGTCTGCGGCGCCCAGTTCAGAGTGATCACCTCCCCGACCCTTGGCGATGTCGTGAAACAGGCCGGCGAGGTAGAGCAGTTCAGGTTTGGGGATCTTTTTTATCAGTTTGCTGCAAAAGGGCAGCTCATGAGCATGAATGTCCAGCGTCATGCGGCGCAGGTTGCGAACCACCATCAGGATGTGTTCATCAACAGTGTAGATGTGAAACAGGTCGTATTGCATCAGGCCAACGATCTTGCCAAAGGCGGGGATATAGTTAGCGAGAATGCCATAGCGATTCATTCTGCGCAGTTCATGGGTGATGCCGGCAGGCTGACGCATGATTTCCATGAACAGGCTGCGGTTGCGCAGATCATTACGGAATGTGTCATCGATGAGGTGGCGGTGGTTGCGGATAAGGCGAATGGTTGAAGCCCTGACGCCTTTGATTGCAGGGTGCTGTTCGATGAGTAGAAAAATTTCCAATAGGGCAAACGGATAGCGCTTGAAGATGTTTTCGTTGGTGGCTTCGATAAAGCCCTTGCTGATCTGGAAACGTTTGTTGATGGCGGCTGGTTTGCCGTGTTCGTCAGTGTAAAGAATGGCTTCCTGAAACAGTTGCAGCAGCATCTCGTTGAGCAGGCTGAGATCCATGATGGTGCGGTAATAATCCTTCATGAATTGCTCAACGGCCAAGTGGCTGCTTTCATCGTGATAACCAAGCATGTCGGCCAGACTGCGCTGATAGTCGAATAGCAGGCGGTCTTCATGGCGCTTGGTGAGGATGTGTAAGCCGAAGCGAACCTGCCAGAGAAAATTCTGGGCTTCGATCAGGTGAAGGTGTTCTTGCTCAGTGAGAAAGTTGTGTTTGACCAGGTCGTAGAGCGTTTCGGCATTGAAGTGGCGCTTGGCTACCCAGCCAATCATCTGCATGTCGCGCAGCCCCCCCGGGCCTTCCTTGATGTTGGGTTCAAGGTTATAGCCACTGTCGTCATATTTGTTGTGGCGGCTGATCTGCTCTTGCCGTTTTGCCTCAAAAAATTCGCGGCTGGTCCAGAGTTTGTCCGGGCCGGTCTGCTGGCGCATGATTTCAAATAGATCCTGTGGCCCGATCAGGGGGCGAGCCTCCATTAGATTGGTGGCGATGGTGATGTCGTCGCGAGCAGCGTCAATACACTCCCGGATAGAGCGCACGCTTTGGCCGACCTCCAGGCCGATGTCCCACAGGAACATAATGAACATCTCCAGGGCCTCGCGGTAATGTGCGTGGTCGTCATTCCTGAGCAGGATCAGTATGTCGATATCTGAGCCTGGATGAAGTTCGGCGCGGCCATAGCCACCAACGGCGATCAGGGCAATATCGAGATCATTGGCAGGGAAATAGTCCCGCCAGGTCAGATTTAGAACCTGATCAATCAGTTCAGCGCGCAGGTGTACCAGCTCAGCGGCTTGCTGGCCGTCAATAAAACGTTGTTTTATCGTCTGGTGTGCTTTTTTGAGACAGTCACGATAGACCTGGACGGCGGCATTGCCTTCGCTTAACCGCTTGTTGAGCTCGGTTGTGTCGAGGATTGATTCTGGATGTGAAGTATTCATCTGGACAACGGGGTCCTATATTTCGTCTTCTGGCAATTTGGTCAATACCTCAAAGCCATTCTCAGTGACCAGAATAGTATGTTCCCATTGGGCTGACAGGCTGCGGTCACGAGTGACCACGGTCCACTTGTCCGGCAGCACTTTAACTTCACGTTTGCCGGTATTGATCATCGGTTCAATGGTAAAAATCATGCCAGGTTTGAGGGTGATACCGGTGTCTGGCTTACCATAGTGCAACACCTGAGGGTCTTCATGAAAATCAGCGCCAATGCCGTGACCACAGTATTCACGGACCACAGAGAAGTTGTTTTTTTCAGCGTGTTGCTGGACTGCGTGGCCAATATCGCCGAGCCGGGTGCCTGGTTTGATCATATCAATGCCCAGTTTTAAACACTCATGGCTGATTTCGCTGACACGACGGGCGAGAATGCTCGGCTCGCCAACATAAAACATCTTGCTGCTGTCGCCATGGTAGCCGTCTTTGATGACGGTGATGTCAATATTGACGATGTCACCGTTTTTCAAAACTTTTTTACTGGGAATACCATGGCAGACCTGGTGGTTGACCGAGGTGCAGATCGATTTTGGAAAGCCATGGTAATTCAGCGGAGCAGGGACGGCCTGCTGCTCATTAACTATATAGTCATGGCAAATCTGGTTCAGCTCATCCGTTGTTACCCCGGCTTTGACGTGCGGACGAATCATATGCAGGACGTCAGCCGTCAAGCGGCCGGCTATGCGCATTTTTTCGATTTCTTCTGCGCTTTTTATCTTGACAGACATGGTGGAAAACTCTGGTTATGTGGACTGGATTTTCGATTTTTGAGATAGTAGCCTGTTTTGCATCTCCTTGTCAGCTCTCATCTTTTTGCTCTTTTGAGGTGGGTTTTGTGGGGTCTTGAACGTTGAGTCTAGGGCCAGGTTATGGTATAAAGCGCGCCAGCTAGACAAAAAATGTCTGCTTGGTTGTACGTAACCGGCCGTAGCCGGAATTCACACGCATATCATCACCTGAGCCTGGGTGCCCTGAACAGGGGTTGGGTTTCAGCGATGTGCGGAGGTTTAACCCGATTTAATGGAGAATTAAATGTCTAACGTTTCTATGCGCCAAATGCTGGAGGCCGGTGTTCACTTTGGCCACCAAACCCGTTACTGGAACCCGAAAATGGCTCCGTATATCTTCGGTGATCGTAATAAGATCCATATCATCAACCTGGAAAAGACCCTGCCACTGTTCAATGAAGCAATGAACTTTGTGGGTAGTGTTACTGCGAAAAAGGGCAAGATCCTGTTTGTAGGCACCAAACGTGCTGCTCAGGACGTTATCCGTAAGGAAGCCGAACGTTGTGATATGCCTTATGTCAACCATCGCTGGTTGGGTGGTATGTTGACTAATTTCAAGACCATCAAACAGTCTGTTAAGCGTCTGAAAGACCTTGAGGCTATGGAAGACGATGGCCGCATGGATCGTTTCAACAAGAAAGAAGCTTTGGGTCTGAAGCGCGAAAAAGACAAGCTTGAGCGCAGTATGGGCGGCATCAAAAACATGCCAACACTGCCTGACGCTATCTTCCTGGTTGATTCAGGACACGAAAAGATTGCTATCGCTGAAGCCAAGACGCTGGGGATTCCTGTTGTTGGCATTATTGATACCAACAGCGATCCTCGTGTTGTTGATTACATGATTCCGGGTAATGACGATTCAGCACGTGCAATTTCTTTGTATGCACAAGGCGTTTCTGATGCTGTTATCAATAGCCGTGCTGCATCCAATACCGGTGTTGAGGTTGCGGCTTCTTCAGACGCGAAGAAGAGCACAGCTGTTGCAGCTGAAACTGCGCCTGCTGTTGAAACTGCACCCGCGCCTGCTGCTGAAGCTGCACCTGCTGGTGACTCAGCTAAAGCATAACGATTTCTTTACTTGAAAGAACACGTTACAGGGCCGTCCGCGAGGGCGGCCCACTTTATAACTTGAATACATATAATTGAGAGGTTGAGGCAATGGCAATTACTGCAGCCCAAGTGAAAGAACTGCGCGAGCGCACTGGCGCCGGCATGATGGAATGTAAAAAGACTTTGGTTGAAACCAACGGCGATATCGAAGCGGCAATCGAACAGATGCGCGTCAGTGGTTTGGCCAAGGCAGACAAAAAGTCTGACCGTATTGCGGCTGAAGGTATTATTGCCGTGGCGCGTAGTACTGACGGTAAGCAGGCGGTGTTGGTTGAAGTTAACTGTGAAACTGATTTTGTAGCCAAGGGGGATGATTTCACTGCCTTTGCTGCTGCCGTTGCAGATACAGCCTTGAACGCAGGTGTTAGCACTGCTGAAGCGCTGTTGGAAGCAAGTCATGAAGGCAATACTGTTGAACATGGTCGCAAGGAATTGATTGCCAAGATCGGTGAAAATATCACTGTTCGTCGTGTCAGCCGGATTGAATCAGACGGTGTTGTTGGTGCCTATATGCATGGCAGTCGTATTGGTGTTTTGACGGGTGTTGCTGGTGGCGATGAAGCGCTGGCCAAAGATATCTCCATGCACATTGCTGCAAGCAAGCCTGTTTGTGTGAGTGCTGATGATGTGCCTGCAGACGTGATTGAAAAAGAGAAAGAAATTTTCACAGCCCAGGCCGCTGAAAGCGGCAAGCCACCTGAAATTATTGAAAAGATGATTGGCGGTCGTATTAAAAAGTTCCTGAAAGAGGTTACGCTGGTCGGCCAGCCTTTTGTTAAGGATCCTGATCAGACAATTGAGAAACTTTTGGCATCCAAGGGTGCAACTGTCACTGCTTTCGAACGTTTGGAAGTAGGCGAAGGTATCGAGAAGAAGGAAGAGGATTTCGTTGCCGAAGTAATGGCCCAAGCTAAAGGAGCTTAATCCGTGTCTGACAGCAAGGCGAAACCTGTTTATAAACGGATACTGCTAAAGCTGAGCGGTGAAGCATTAATGGGTGAGGGTCAGTTTGGTATTGACCCTCAGACCATTAACCGGATTGCTGCCAACGTTGTTGAACTGCTCGATTTTGGTGTCGAGGTGGGTTTGGTCGTTGGTGGCGGCAACCTTTTCCGTGGTGCGGGTCTTGCTGAAGCAGGTATGGAACGTGTTACTGGTGATCACATGGGTATGCTGGCCACTGTTATGAATGCGCTGGCAATGCAGGATGCCTTGGAACATCAGGGGGCTAATGCTCGCGTTATGTCTGCGGTAAAGATCAATCAGATTTGTGAGGACTATATCAAGCGCCGTGCAGTCAGGCACCTTGAAAAAGGCCGGGTGGCTATATTTGCTGCGGGTACGGGCAATCCGTTTTTTACTACGGATTCGGCTGCCAGTCTGCGAGCCGTTGAGATTGGCGCAGATTTGCTGATTAAGGCGACTAAGGTCGATGGTATTTATACCTCGGATCCTGTTAAAGACCCGACGGCCACACGTTACGATAATCTAAGTTTTGACGAAGTGTTAGATCAACGTCTGGCGGTAATGGATGCCACTGCGATTGTATTATGTCGTGATCACAACATGCCGTTGTGTGTTTTAAATATCAATGAGCCTGGTGCCCTGATGAAAACCATGCAGGGTGAGCATGTAGGAACTTTTGTTCGCTAAAGGAATAGAAGCATGATTCAAGAAATAAAAAAAGACGCCTCAACACGTATGGGCAAAAGTCTGGTTGCTCTGAAAGATGAATTTACCAAGATCAGAACGGGGCGTGCCCACACCAGTTTGCTGGATCACATTAAAGTTGATTTTTACGGCAATATAGTGCCCATTAATCAGGCCGCTTCTGTCTCTGTTGCTGATGCCAGGACATTGACTGTGCAACCGTGGGACAGGAGTATGGTGCCTGTGATTGAGAAGGCAATTCTGAACTCAGACTTGGGTTTGAATCCCTCAACAGCGGGTGAGGTTATTCGTGTTCCCTTGCCGATGTTGACGGAAGAACGTCGTAAAGAAATGATTAAAGTGGTTAGAAGTGAGGCTGAAGGCGCACGTGTGGCGTGTCGCAATATTCGTCGCGATGCTAATAATGACATTAAAGAATTATTGAAAGAAAAAGAGATTGGTGAAGACGAAGCACATCGTGCTGAAGATGAAATCCAGAAGGTCACTGACAAGCATGTTGCTGATATTGAGCAGATGCTGGAGGTAAAAGAAAAAGATCTGATGGAAATCTAGAAACAGAATACGAAGCAGGCCTTGTTGCCTGCTTCGCAATTTTAATTCGAATTGCACTCATACCCGTAGGTAATGCATGTCTGAAGGCGAACAAGCTCAAGAATACCATGGCAAGCTTCCTCGCCATGTTGCCATTATCATGGATGGCAATGGTCGTTGGGCCAAGCGGCGTCACATGCCACGAGTCGCTGGGCACCGTGCCGGGGTAGAGTCGTTGCGCTCCATTATTCAGCGCTGTGGCGAATTGGGGGTAGAAGCTTTGACCCTGTTTGCTTTTAGCAGTGAAAATTGGCGTCGACCTGAGAAGGAGGTCGGTTTGCTAATGGAGTTGTTCATCATCGCCTTGCAACGTGAAACCAAAAGACTTAATGAACGCAATGTTCGTTTACGAGTGATTGGTGACCTGAGTCGTTTTTCTGACAAACTACAAAAAGAAATCAGTAAGGCAGAAGAAAAAACCAAGGTTAATACCGGTTTGTTGCTTGCTATCGCTGCTAATTATGGGGGCCGTTGGGATATTACCCAAGCGGTGAAAAAGCTGGCGCTTCAGCTTGAAAAGGGCGATTTGGCTGCGGCAGCTGTGGATGAAGATATGGTTTTTCAGCACCTTTGTATGGCTGACATGCCTGAGCCTGATCTGTTTATTCGCACGGGTGGTGAACAACGGATTAGTAATTTTCTGTTGTGGCAGCTGGCTTATAGCGAGCTTTATTTCACTGATGTGCTGTGGCCTGATTTTACCCCGAAAGAGCTGGATACTGCATTAGAGTGGTTTGCCGGACGACAACGTCGTTTTGGTCGTACGGGTGATCAAGTGGAGCAGATAAAGCGTGCTTAAACAACGGCTATTGACAGCCTTAATCCTTATTCCACTGGTGGTCTGGGCTGTGCTTGGGCTGAGTACTGCTGTGCTTGGGCTTATATTGGGTCTGTTTGTCCTGCTGGGTAGCTGGGAGTGGGCGCGTCTGATTGGTTTACAGTCAACGCTTGCCCGCTCTTCTTACGTCGCCTTCATCGCCATGTTGTTATACCTGTCTACATTCCTGCTGGCGACATCTGAGGGCTTTGTTTTTGCTGTCCTGGTGACGGCGGGACTGTGGTGGTTGATTGGCACGGTTTGGGTGTTTCGGTACCGCGGTGAAACCGGGCTTAAACCGATTGATACCCAGTTTGGTTTGTTTGTCGGGGTTATGGTGCTTGTGCCTACCTGGTTGGCGATGACCTATATCCATGCCTTTTCGGATGATGGTCCAGCCATGCTGTTATTTGTGATGGTATTGATTTGGGCTGCTGACAGTGGTGCCTATTTTGCCGGACGCAAGTTTGGCAGGCACAAACTTGCGCCACAGGTCAGCCCGGGTAAAACCATTGAAGGAGTGGTGGGCGGTTTGTTTGCCGCAGCGCTGTTTTCCGTGATTGGTGCCGCCAGTTTTGATCTGCCCGTGTTAGGTGGAATCAGTTTTGTTGTATTGTCTGTGATTGTGGTGTTGTTATCCGTGATTGGTGATTTGTTTGAAAGCCTGTTTAAGCGTCGTGCTGGGGTGAAAGACAGCGGTCAGTTGTTGCCTGGTCATGGTGGTGTGTTAGACCGCATTGACAGCCTGACTGCCGCTGCCCCTGTTTTTGCTCTGGCCTTGGCCGTGTTTGAAACAGTCTCATGATCGGCGTTACCGTACTTGGTTCAACCGGCTCAATCGGGGTGAACACTCTTGATGTTCTGGCGCGACACTCTGACAAGTACCGTGCTGTTGCCTTAACGGCCAATAAAGACGTGGCCAAGATGCTTGAGCAGTGCCGCGCCTGTTTGCCTGATTATGCGGTGATGGCAGATGAGGCCGCCGCCGAAACATTGGCCACTGAGCTGCATCAGGCAGGGCTGGATGGAATAACCGTTTTGTCTGGTGAGGCTGGCCTGGTACAGGTTGCGTCAATGCCTGAGGCAGACTGTGTGATGGCGGCTATTGTGGGTGCCGCTGGTTTGTTGCCAAGCCTGGCTGCTGCTCGGGCTGGCAAGCGTATCCTTCTGGCAAATAAAGAAGCGCTGGTCATGTCTGGCAAGATCTTTATGGATGAGGTTAGAAACAACAATGCCTTGTTGTTGCCGGTCGATAGCGAACACAATGCAATCTTTCAGAGTATGCCTGCCGACTATGCCGGTGATTTGACGCGCTCTGGGGTCAGACAGATTTTATTAACGGCCTCGGGTGGCCCCTTTCGCAGTTGTGATATCAGTGAACTTGATGCTGTCACACCTGAGCAGGCCTGCGCTCATCCTAACTGGGTGATGGGGCGTAAGATATCGGTAGACTCTGCCACTATGATGAATAAAGGCCTGGAAGTGATAGAGGCTTGCTGGCTGTTTAATGCTGAACCAAGCCAGATTCAGGTAGTCATACATCCTCAGAGTGTGATTCATTCAATGGTGGACTATGTTGATGGTTCAGTATTGGCGCAATTGGGCAGCCCTGATATGCGCACACCGATTGCCAATGCCCTGGCCTGGCCTGAGCGGGTAGAGGCGGGAGTGAATAAACTCAATTTGTTTGATGTTGCCCGGCTTGATTTTGAAAAACCTGACTTTGAGCGTTTTCCCTGCCTGCGACTGGCCTATGAAGCCATGCAACAAGGTGGTACGGCTTCTGCAATTTTAAATGCGGCCAATGAAATTGCTGTGGATGCCTTCCTGAATAAGCACCTAAAGTTTACCGCGATTGCTTCAGTGGTGGAAAAAACCATGCAGGCTGTGTCGTCGGAAACGGTGACAAGCCTGGAGCAGGTTCTTGCTGCTGATGCTGAGGCAAGAAATATTGCCCGTGCGTTGCTGCAATAAATAAAATTAGTAGAGTCGTATGATCACAGTCTTATCTTCAATCTTCTTTTTCATTCTTGCCCTTGGCATATTGATTACCGTGCACGAGTTTGGCCATTACTGGGTAGCACGCAAGGTGGGTGTCAAAGTGCTGCGGTTTTCAGTTGGTTTTGGTAAACCGCTATGGTCGAAAATCGCCGGGCCGGATAATACTGAATATGTGCTGGCGGCGATTCCTCTGGGCGGTTATGTGCGTATGCTTGATGAACGCGAAGCGGAAGTGGCTGAAGAAGAGGTTCATCGAGCCTTTAACCGCCAATCATTGGCCAAAAGAACAGCAGTTGTTATTGCCGGACCATTATTTAATTTTATCCTGGCGATTGCCGCATACTGGCTGATCTTTGTTATTGGTGTCACTGGCATGAAACCGATTGTTGGTCAGGTGACTCCGGGCTCGATTGCGGCAGTGGCCGGACTAGAGCAGGGTGAGCATATTGTGGCCATTGGCGACAAGGAAACACCAACCTGGGAAGTTGTGGTTGTTTCCATGCTTGATGATGCGATTGGTTCTGGTGAAGTACTGATCAAGGTTGAGCAGCCTGGTCATGCCGGGCAGCTACAGCGAGTGGTTCGTTTCGATAGCATTCCCGAGGATCTCAATCGTGGTGGTCTACTCGATTTTATTGGCCTTAGGCCATACCGGCCGGCGATTCCTGCCATTATTGGCAAATTGGCACCAAATGGTGCAGCAGATCGTGCCGGTATGGAAGTTGGGGACAAGGTCGTTGCAGTTGATGGTGAGGTGGTTGATGACTGGGAACAACTGGTTGATTATGTTCGCGCCAGGCCGGATAAGTCGATTGATATTGAGGTTAAACGCGCCACCGGGGTTGTTAAACTTTCCATTACGCCTGTACGGGTTGAAGGGGATATCGGTAAAATAGGTGCCGGTGTGCAGATGCAGGAAATGCCGGAAGAGCTGAAGTCGGAGGTGAAGTATGGTCCTGCGGTTGCCTTGCTTAATGCTGCAACCAAAACCTGGGATATGTCTTACCTGACGCTGCGCATGCTGGGCAAGATGGTGACAGGCGATATTTCACTTTCGAATCTCAGTGGCCCGATAAGTATTGCCCGTTATGCCGGTTATTCAGCCAGCATTGGTTTTATTTCATTTTTGACCTTTCTTGCTATCGTCAGTATCAGTCTTGGTGTTTTAAATTTGTTACCAGTGCCAATGCTTGATGGCGGTCATTTGCTTTATTATCTGGTTGAATTATTTAAGGGTAGCCCGGTGTCAGAGAGTACCCAGTTAATTGGCCAGAAGCTTGGTATTGCTATGTTATTGGGAATGATGATGCTTGCTTTCTATAACGATATTTTACGTTTCTTTGTTAATTAAATCTGCTATTTGTATGAGACGATTGTTGTTAAAAATATGTTTGTTATCTGTTGTTCTGTGGGCGGGTATTGTTAACGCTGTTGAAAGTTTTACAGTGTCCAATATCAGTGTGCAGGGTTTGCAGCGGATTAGCGAAGGTACCATCTTTAACTATATGCCAATAGAAATTGGTGATGAATTGGATGATGCACGGTCAGGTGAAATAATTTCAACGCTGTATAAGACAGGGTTTTTTAAGGATATTAAACTGCTGCGTGACGGCAATGCCCTGATCGTTGATGTTCTTGAGCGGCCTTCTATTGCCTCAATAAGCATTACTGGAAATAGTGAAATAAGCAGTGAAGATCTGGAGACAGGCATGCAGAATGCTGGCCTTACCAAGGGCCGGATTCTTGATGTTTCATTGCTTGATCGTATTGAACTGGATTTACAGCAGCAATATGTCATTCGTGGTTTTTATGCGGTTGAAATTGAGACCGAGGTAACGCCAACCGGTGAAAACCAGGTTGATGTGAATATCAATATTCAAGAGGGCGAGGTTGCTCTGATTCGGCAAATTAACATCATTGGAGCCAGTAACTTTGATGAAGATGATTTATTGGATGAATTTGAGTTAGGCATTCCAGCCTTCTATTCGATATTTAGCAGTCGTGATCAATACTCAAAGCAGAAGCTGGCGGCGGATATTGAAACGCTGAAATCATTTTATCTTGATCGCGGCTATATAAATTTCAATGTTGTATCTACACAGGTTTCAATTACTCCTGAGAAAAAGTCGGTCTTTATTACACTGAATATTGATGAGGGTAAACAGTTTACTATCAGTTCTATTGAACTTGCCGGTGAATTAGTCGTTCCTGAAACTGAACTTAAGGCGCTGATGAATGTTGAACCAGGGGATGTTTTTTCGCGTCGTAAGGTCAACGCGATCAGCAGTGCTATCGGTGACCGTCTTGGCAATGAAGGTTATGCCTTTGCAAATGTTAACGCCATTCCTGAGATTGACGCAGAAGGCAAGCAAGTCAGCCTGATCTATTTTGTCGACCCGGGTAAGCGAGTTTATGTGCGCCGGATTAACATTAGTGGCAATGTAAAAACTGACGATGAAGTAATTCGGCGTGAGTTTCGGCAGATGGAAGGGGCATGGTTGTCAACGACCAAGTTGAATCGCTCTCAAGTGCGTGTTCAACGTTTGGGGTATCTGGATCAGGTTACGCTTGAAACACCTCTAGTGCCTGGGGTAAGTGATCAGGTTGACGTCAATATGTCTGTCAGCGAACGGCCATCAGGCAGTTTGATGCTAGGTATCGGTTATTCCGGTGCTGGCGGCATGTTGTTGAATGCCAGTGTAAGCCAGGATAATTTTCTTGGCTCAGGCGAGCGGATTAGTGCTGAAATAAATACTAGTAATGCCAATAAAATTTACAGCTTTTCTCATACAAATCCCTATTACACGCTGGATGGGGTGAGTAGAAGTATCAGAATATCGTATCGTCAGACGAATGCCGCGAGGTTAAATACAGCTAATTATATTGCTGATGTCTGGGGTGGCACGATTACATTTGGTATTCCAATGTCAGAATACGATACTGTCAGACTCGGTGTTGGTTATGATAATACGGTGATTAAAACCACCTCAGAAACACCTCAGTCGTATCTTGATTTTTTAGAGAGAAATACAGATGCTTTCGATGTGTTTAAACTGAGTTTAAGCTGGAGTCATGATACTCGTGACAGGACTGTATTTGCCACAGAAGGTTTTGTGCAAACCTTATCGACTGACATTACCTTCCCTAATAGTAAATTGAATTTTTATAAGGTCGCTTCGCGCAGTCGCTGGTTTTATCCTTTGACTAAAAAAGTGACTACCTCTATTGAAGCCGAGATCAATTATGGCGATAGTTATGGTGAGACGACAGAGCTGCCTTTTTTCGAACGATTTTATGCAGGCGGTGCTCAGTCGGTGCGGGGTTATCGATCCAGCAGCCTGGGGCCGAGAGAGAATGGCCGATCGCTGGGGGGGGATTTTCGTGTGGTGGGCAGTGCTGAGCTGATTTTTATGCCGCCGTTTACGGAAGAGAGCAGCACCGTCAGAATGAGCCTGTTTTGGGACATAGGAAATGTCTTTGATGATATTGGCTATTACAATAGTGCTGAGCTAAGGCAGTCAGTCGGGACGTCATTAATTTGGCTATCACCGATTGGGCCGTTATCATTCAGCCTGTCTAATCCTTTGAATGATAAACCAGGTGACAGAACTGAATCATTCCAGTTTACGCTGGGAAGTTTCTTTTAATTGCGGAGGGAGTTGTTTTGAATAAAATTTTTGCAAGCTTACTGATGGCTGGCGTCTTGATAATGCCCGTTGGTGTAAATGCAGAAGATACCAAAATTGGTTTTGTAAATGGCACGCGACTGGTTGAAGAATCTCCTCAGGCAAAGGCGGCTGCAGATCGCATTAAAAAAGAATTTGAACCACGTCAGCAGGAAATTTTGCAAGCGCAACAACAGTTGCATGAGCGTGAAGATCGTTTTTTGAAAGACAGTCCATTTATGAGTGCCGCAGAAAAGCAGAAAAAGCAGCGTGAGATTGTATCCGCTCAGCGCGAGCTGAAATTGAAAGACACCGAGTTGCGAGAGGATTTTACCATTCGCCGTAACCAGGAAATGGCCAAGGTTTGGGAGGTGCTGCGTGCAGCGATTCAAACCTATGCCAAAGATCAGGGTTTTGATTTGATCTTGTTTGAAGGTGTTTCTTATGCCAGTCCAGAGGTTGAAGTAACCGATGCCGTATTAAACAGTCTTAAATAATTTCGGGAATAACGACAGTGATTAGTCTGGGTGAATTAGCCAGTCAGCTTGATGTTGAGCTTGTAGGTGAGGCATCGTGTAATATTACGGCTGTCGCCACCCTGCAAACGGCTGGCCCTGGTCAGATCAGCTTTCTGGCAAATAGCCGTTATCGCCGCTATTTGACCTCAACCGAGGCAAGCGCAGTTATTCTTCGTACTGAAGACCGTGATGCATGTTTAGGGAATGCTTTGGTTTCGACTAACCCCTACCTCACTTATGCGCGTGTTGCGACCTTATTAAACCCAGTCGCCAGACTAGCGGGTAGCATTCATCCCAGTGTTGTGATTGAGCCAACGGCGGAGATTGATCCTGACGCCGCCATTGCTGCTAATTGTTATATCGCCGCCGATGTCAGCATTGGCGCTGGTGTGCAGATAGGCCCAGGCTGTGTGATTGGTAAAGGTGTTTGTATTGCTGCAGACAGTCGTCTTGCAGCCAATGTCTCGGTAGCTGATGGCGTTGAAATTGGGCAACGGGTGTTGATTCACCCGGGTGTGGTGATTGGCAGTGACGGCTTTGGTTTTGCCCCTGATCAGGGGCAATGGTTCAAGGTGCCTCAGCTTGGAAGTGTTATTATTGGTGACGATGTTGAGATTGGGGCTAACACTACCATTGATCGAGGTGCACTCGAAAATACGGTGATTGAAGAGGGTGTCAAGCTCGATAATCAGTTGCAAATTGCCCATAACGTTCGTATTGGTGCCCATACGGCAATTGCCGGGGCAACGGCGATTGCGGGTAGCACCACCATTGGCAAGCGTTGTCAGATTGGTGGGGCGGTGGGCATCGTTGGACATTTGACTATTGTCGATGATGTTCACATTACTGCGATGAGTTTGGTTACTGGTAATATCACACAGTCCGGCTTGTATTCGTCAGGTACGCCGTTAGCGGGCAATAGAGAGTGGCGTAAAAATGCGGCCCGTTTTGGTCAGTTAGATGGCATGGCGCGGCGTTTAAGGGCTTTGGAAAAGCAACTTAAAGAAAAGTAACTTTACTGAGAATGGTTTATGTCTGAAGTTAGCAACACCTTGAATTCAATGGATATTAATGATGTGCTTGAACACTTGCCTCATCGTTATCCATTCCTGCTTGTTGATAGGGTCTCAGACTACAAAGTGGGTGAGTATCTCTATGGCTTCAAAAATGTCTCTTTCAACGAGCCATTTTTTACCGGCCACTTTCCTCATCGTCCAGTGATGCCGGGTGTGTTGATCCTTGAAGCATTGGCCCAGGCGACGGGCATTCTGGCCTATAAAAGCACGGGCACAACACCTTCAGATGAATCGCTCTATTATCTTGTTGGTATAGATAAGGCGCGTTTTAAACAACCGGTTGTGCCGGGTGACCAATTGCAGCTTGAGGTCAAGGTAATTAAAACGATGCGTGGTATCTGGAAATTTGATGGCAAGGCCAGTGTTGATGGCAAGGTGGTCTGTTCCGCGGAGCTGATGTGCGCAGAGAGGGATGTGTAAGCGTGATTGATCCCCGTGCAGTTGTCGATCCCAGCGCCAGGATTGCTGATGGTGTCACTGTTGGCCCATTTTCTGTCATTGGTGCGAATGTAGAGATAGCTGCGGATTGCTGGATTGGCCCTCATGTTGTTATCAATGGCCCTTGTCGAATTGGCAAAGAAAACAAAATTTTTCAGTTCTCCTCTATCGGTGAAGAACCGCAGGACAAAAAATATCATGGTGAGCCAACCATGCTTGAAATTGGTGATCGTAATGTGATTCGTGAGTATTGCACATTTAATCGCGGTACCTCACAGGATCTCGGTTATACCCGCATGGGCAGCGACAATTGGATTATGGCTTATGTTCATATCGCTCATGATTGCGTGGTGGGTGATCACACTGTCTTTGCCAATAATACTACGCTGGCAGGACATGTTTATGTCGAGGACTTTGCCATTATTGGCGGTGCCAGCCTGATTCACCAGTTTTGCACTATTGGCGCTCATGGTTTTGTTGGCATGGGCAGCCATATATCCAAAGACGTGCCACCTTATTTGATGGTCTCCGGCCAACCGGCAGCACCTCATGGGTTGAATATTGAGGGGTTGCGTCGTCGTGACTTCAGTCCTGAGGCAATCAAGGCCTTACGCAAGGCCTATAAAATAGTCTATCGCTCCAGCTTTACTGTTGCTAAAGCGATGGAGCAGCTGCAGGAATTGAAACAGGAGTTTGTAGAAGTCGCGCAGTTTGCCGAGTTTGTGGCTAAATCTGAACGTGGCATTGTTCGGTAATTTTCAGTGACACCGGCAGTGTCTGCCGCCCAGTAGAGGGTGAGGATAGCTGCCTTTTATCTTTTCAGGTCATTTTAAAGCATATGAGAATAGGAATTGTTGCAGGCGAAGCCTCCGGCGATTTACTGGCGTCTGGCTTGATCCGAGCGATCAAGGCCAAACATCCCGGCGCTGTATTTGAAGGCATTGCCGGGCCGGCCATGGTTGAGGCTGGCTGTCAGGCAATCTATCCCGCTGAAAAACTGGCGGTAATGGGACTTGTTGAGGTGCTGTCTCATTATCGTGAGTTGAAGGGCATGCAGAATGCGATCGTCAAACATTTTTTGGATAACCCGCCAGATGTGTTTATTGGTGTTGATGCGCCTGACTTTAACCTTACTGTCGAGCGAAAGTTGAAACAGCAGAGCGTTAAGACGGTGCATTATGTCAGTCCTTCAGTTTGGGCCTGGCGTCAGTACCGGGTTAAAAAGATCGGACGTTCGGTGGACTTAATGTTGACACTGTTTCCATTTGAAGCTGATTTTTATCACCAACATGATGTGGCGGTGGCGTTTGTTGGTCATCCATTGGCAGAGATGATACCGATGCAGCCTGAAGCCTCAGCCGCTCGGCAACAGCTGGCATTGCCAGCAGACAAACAACTGGTGGCTATTTTGCCTGGTAGTCGCATGTCTGAGGCCAAGATGCTGTCGCAACTAATGCTTGAGGCCGCAGTGGTCATCAGTCAACAGCAGCCCGGCGTAGAGTTTGTTATTCCGCTGGCGACACCGGCAATACGCAAGCAGGTTGAATCTGTGCTTGCTGACATGCAAGATAAACCGGTACTGCATCTGTTTGATGGACGTTCGCGTGAGGTAATGGCCGCAGTTGATGTAATAGTGCTGGCATCAGGGACTGCGGCATTGGAGGCGCTGCTGTTCAAACGTCCGATGGTGGTGACATACAAGCTTTCGACACTGACATATGCCATTGTGAAACGCCTGATTAAAACTGAGTTTGTCTCACTGCCAAATATTCTGGCGGGTGAGGAGGTGGTGAAAGAATTGATTCAGGACCAGGCGACTATCGCCAATCTGGCACAGGAAACCCTCAGATTGCTGCAAGATGATGGTGCTGCTGATGCGGTTAGCGAGCGTTTCAAATACATTCATCAGCAACTAAAGCAGGATGCCAATGCCAAGGCAGCGACTGCGGTATTGTCGCTGCTTGAGCCTGATTACCGTTAACACTTACTTTAAAGAGCCACACTATGATATCTAAAACGCTTGCATTGATTTTTGTACTTGTCACATTAGCTGGCTGTGGTGTAGAGAGAAATGATCCTAAATATGATCAGTTACGGTTCGATCAGATGCAGAAGGCCAATTGCAGTGAAATTGCATCTGTGCTGTCGGCCAAGGCGGTGATGGATGAGCCGGAAGACTACGATATTGCCCTGAAACGCTGTCAGGATAATAAAGTTCTTAATTTTGAAGAGTATAAGGTATTTGCTGATTATGGTCGTGAGACCGGTGTTTGGGATGTTTACGTGGTGTTTCCTGAAAAGTTCTCTGAGTAAGTGTAGGTGATTATCGCCCTGGTGATGTCGAACCTAATTTAACCATTCTTTTTGCCGATATAAAGCCGAGCCTTTCTGTTTTGCCTGGCTACGCTGATATCTTTTTTTATTAAAGAGGACGAATGGACTTTAGACGATTATCTCTGCGCAGTATTATCGCCTTGTTCATGTCTCTTATGAGCATGATCCTGGTCGTGACGGCTTGGGAGGTTTATCGTGACTCTGCCTTGAAAAGCCAGCAGCAATCACTTCAGGAGGTGCTTGAACGTGAGGTCAAACGCAGCCTCAAACAGCTACAACAGAATATCGAGACCATGGCCATCAGTGCCCAGCAATCGGTTGAATTCAGGCGGGCACTTACAAATGAAAACCTTAAGGCCCTGACAAAATCGTTAGATGAGCAGTTTCGGCGCCAGCCTGTTACCTCGGGTGAAGTCAATCTAATCCAGTTGTATGCCTACTCTAAAAATTTTGAGGTGCTGGCCTGGTCAAAAAATGGTCCTTTCGTCAGGGATGGGTTAGGCATTATTTGTCAAGATATGGCAGATGTCGCCAGATTGCGCCAAGGTGTAGAACAACTGAAAGTTCTTGCAGGGTTGTGTCAGTGGCGGGGGCAAAGTTTTCTGTCAGTTATTGTTCCTGTGGGTGGAATCAGGCATCAAGGCTATTTTCAGCTTATTGTAAACCCGTTAATGAATCTTGCAAAAATGGACACCTTTCTGGAAATGCCCATCAAAATCAACCTTGCCAGCGGTGGTGTGGCTTATCGTTCACAAGACTGGCATGTCGGCGATGAAGGCAAGGATTATGTCTCAGTAAGTCATCGGCTCAAAAGTGATGGCGGAGAGCCGCTGGCAGAAATTATTTTGCAACGTGAATTAAGCCTGTTTAACCAAAACCTGGCGACCAGTCGAAATTACCTGATGCTGCTTGCCGGTATTGTGACGCTGATTATGCTTGGGCTGGTGTTGTGGGTCTTGCACACCTCAACAGTGAGGCCTATCAGGAAAATAATCAGTCAGTTAAACAATGTGCGCAATGACCGGCGTCAGCTTGGCACGCCCGTGAGCCTTAGTGGTAATGCCGAATTGCGTGAGTTGGTGCAGGTGTTTAACGATATGAGTCAGGAGTTGAATAAGGTTTACGATGAATATGAAACCCTGGCCTTTACTGATCAGCTGACCAGCCTGCCTAACCGGGTGCTTTTTCTTGACCGGTTGTCGCAAATCATTCTGCTGAGTCAGCGCAAGGGTGAAAAGTTCGCTGTAATGCTGTTGGATCTGGATGGCTTCAAGGAAATCAATGACACCCTGGGCCATTACGTCGGTGATGAACTGCTGCTGCAGATTGCGACGCGATTACAGCGAATTATTCGTGCCTCATCGACAATCGCCAGAGTGATTGACAATCATGCCGTTGCGGCTTCAGAAAATATTACCCCAGGTTTGGAAGAGAGCACCATTGCCCGTCTTGGTGGCGATGAATTTGCCATACTTTTGCCTAATCTTACCGGGGTTGAAGGGGCACTATCGGTTGTAAAACGTATCTCCGATGCATTTGAAGAACCGATCAAAATTGATGATAACGTGATTGTGGTTTCAGGCACATTGGGCGTGTCAATGTTTCCTGAACACGGTGAAAATGCAGAGTCTTTGTTGCGTCGCGCTGATGTGGCTCTATATGTAGCTAAGCACCTGCAAAATGATTTCTCCGTTTATGATCCCGCCTATGATAATAACAGTGTCAAACAGCTGGCCCTCAAAGCAGAGTTGCGCAGTGCTATAGAAGAAGATCAGATGGTGCTGTTTTATCAGCCTAAACTGGATCTGGAACGCGGTTGTGTTGGCTCTGTCGAAGCTCTGATACGCTGGCAACATCCCGAGCGTGGCATGATTCCACCCGATCAGTTCATTCCTCTGTCAGAACAAAGGGGATTGATTGGACCGTTGACTGAGTGGGTCATTCAGCGTGCCTTGCAGCAATACAAAGAGTGGCAGCAGCAGGGGGTGTTCATGCAAATTGCGGTCAACCTTTCTTCACGAGTTTTATATGACCTAAGCTTGCCAAACAAAATAGAGGGCTACCTGTTTGATTTACAGCTGCTGCCTTCGGCCCTGAGCCTGGAGATTACAGAAGAGGCCACCATGATCGACCCCGAGCGTGCCTTGATTATTCTGAATCGTCTGAGGGATATGGGGATATCGTTATCAATTGATGACTTTGGTACAGGGCATTCATCACTTAGTTATCTAAAACGTCTGCCAGTGGATGAAATCAAGATCGACCGTTCGTTCGTTATGGAAATGGCAAGCTCTGATGATGATGCCAATATTGTGCATGCCACCGTGGATCTGTCTCATAATCTGGGTTTGAAGGTTGTGGCCGAGGGGGTTGAAACGGCAGAGGTCCTGAATATATTGAAAGAGCTGAATTGCGACTATGCACAGGGTTATTATCTGAGTCGGCCTGTGCCAGCCGATGAGTTAATCAAATGGCTGGGTGCATCAGACTATCAATGTAAACTTTAAACAAAATCATCCAGGAGCATAAAATGACATCTGACTGCATTCTGATTGCAGGTGTTGATGAGGTGGGGCGTGGCCCTTTGGCCGGCCCAGTGGTGACAGCTGCGGTGATTCTTGATCCCAATAATCCCATTGAGGGGTTGATGGACTCCAAAGCCCTGAGCGAAAAAAAACGTGAATCGCTGGAGCCACAGATCAAAGCAAAGGCCTTGGCTTGGGCTATTGGTCGTTGTGAGGTTGAGGAGATTGATCACCACAATATTCTTCAGGCCACTATGATTGCCATGCAACGTGCGGTTGCCGGTTTGGCGGTAAGACCTGGAAAAGTGCTGGTGGATGGCAATCGTAGCCCTGATTTTTCTTGCCCTGCCGAGGCCATAGTGAAGGGGGATCAGATTGAGCCGGCAATCTGTGCGGCATCTATTTTGGCCAAGGTCTGTCGTGACCGTGAAATGGTCGAAATGGACAGTATTTATCCCGGTTATGGCTTGGCTAAACACAAGGGATACCCGACCAAACAGCACCTCGAAGCACTTAAAGAGCAGGGGGTGACGGAGATTCATCGACGCAGCTTTGCGCCAGTGCGTAAATTATTATAAACAACAAGTTACGTTTAAAATATAAAGTTAATTATTTGCCTGGCTGGCGATAGCCAGTCAGGCTCGACCACGCTACAATTGCCGCATGTCTGCACCTGCCTTTATCCATCTTCGAACCCACAGTGAATATTCCCTGGTCAACGGGATTGTGCGTATCAAACCGTTGATCAAGGCAGTAAAAGAGGCTGGCATGCCAGCGGTGGCACTGACCGATCAGTGCAATATGTTCGCCCTGGTCAAATTTTATCGTGCCGCTATGGCCGGGGGCATCAAGCCCATCATGGGTGCAGACTTGTGGGTGTTTGAAGATGAAAACCATGGTCAGCTAAGTCGGTTGGTGTTGCTGTGTCAGACCCGTGAAGGCTACCTTAATCTCAGTCGCCTGATTACCCGGGCTTATCGTGACGGCCAGCATCGTGGCCTTGCCACCATTGAGCGTAGTTGGCTAGAGGGCAACACTGATGGCTTGATTGCGCTTTCAGGTGGGCGGGACTCGGATGTAGGTCAGCAACTGATTGCCGGTCACCCTCAGCAGGCCGAAAGCCTGCTGGCCGGCTGGCAAGGCCTGTTTCCGGATCGATACTACCTTGAATTGCAACGTACCGGCCGTGAAAACGAAGAGCTCTATATTCAGCAGGTGGTAGTGTTGGCTGCGCAGGCTGATGTGCCGGTGGTTGCCACCAATGATGTTCATTTTCTCAAGACGGAAGATTTTGATGCCCATGAAGTGCGTGTCTGCATCCACGATGGTCGCACCCTGGACGATAAACGTCGTCCCAAAAATTATTCTGACCAGCAATACCTGCGCAGCCCGGAAGAGATGGTTGAGCTGTTTTCTGACATCCCCGAGGCCTTGCAAAACACGGTGGAGATCGCCCGTCGCTGTAACCTGACCCTGACCCTGGGTGAGTATGTGCTGCCGGACTTTCCGATCCCGGATGGCATGACCGAAGATGAATATTTTCGCCATCGCTCAGCCGAAGGTCTGAAAGACAGACTGCGGATATTGTTCGATTCTGCCGCCGCTGATTTCGAGGAAAAATCCAAGCCCTACTGGCAGCGTTTGCAGATTGAGCTGGACGTTATTCTTGGCATGGGCTTCCCCGGTTACTTCCTGATCGTCTCCGACTTTATTGAATGGGCCAAAAAAAATGATATTCCCGTGGGGCCGGGGCGTGGTTCCGGTGCCGGTTCTCTGGTGGCTTATGCTTTGCTGATAACGGATTTAGATCCATTGGCTTACGACCTGTTATTCGAGCGATTTCTTAATCCTGAGCGTGTCTCCATGCCAGATTTCGATATCGATTTTTGCATGGACAGGCGTGACGAGGTGATCGAATACGTGGTGCAAACCTATGGTCGTGATCAGGTGTCGCAGATCATCACTTACGGTTCCATGGCCGCCAAAGCGGTGGTGCGTGATGTCGGCCGCGTTTACGCCCACCCCTACGGCATGGTCGATCGCATTGCCAAGCTGGTCCCGTTTGAAATTGGCATGACCCTGACCAAGGCACTGCAACAGGAAGAGCAGCTACAGGTGCTCTATGATCGAGATGAAGAGGTGAAGCGCCTGCTCGATATGTGTTTGTCTTTGGAGGGTTTGTCACGTAATGCAGGCAAACACGCCGGGGGTGTGGTCATCGCGCCGACGGCGCTGACTGATTTCTGTCCGCTGTATTGTGAGCCAGGCGGTGCCAATGCAGTGACCCAGCTGGACAAGGATGATTCCGAGGCGGTGGGGCTGGTCAAGTTTGATTTTCTCGGCTTGCGTACCCTGACCATCATCGACTGGGCGGTGAAAACCGCCAATGGCATACGCAAGAGATTGGGTGAAGAACCTATAGATATCTCATTGATTCCTTTGGAAGATGAGGCCTCCTTCCGGTTGCTGAAAGCCTGCGAAACCACCGCCGTATTCCAGCTGGAATCGCGAGGCATGAAAGACCTGATCAAGCGCCTGCAGCCGGATAACTTTGAAGACATTATTGCCCTAGTGGCCCTGTTTCGCCCAGGCCCGCTGGAGTCGGGCATGGTGGACGATTTTATCAACCGTAAGCAGGGCCGTGCCAAGGTTGAATATCCTTTTCCTGAGACAGAGGAAATCCTCAGCCCCACCTACGGGGTCATTGTTTATCAGGAACAGGTGATGCAGATCTCCCAGGTCATCGGCGGCTATTCGCTTGGTGGCGCTGATTTGCTGCGTCGCGCCATGGGCAAGAAAAAGCCTGAAGAGATGGCCAAGCAGCGCATCTTGTTTATGAAAGGTGCCGAGAAGGGTGGCTTCGATGTGCAGAAGGCCGGTGCGCTGTTCGATTTGATGGAAAAATTTGCCGGTTACGGCTTTAATAAGTCTCACTCGGCCGCCTATGCGCTGGTCTCTTATCAGACCATGTGGCTCAAGGCGCATTACCCGGCGGCCTTTATGGCAGCGGTAATGTCGGCAGATATGGATAACACCGATAAGGTGGTGACTCTGGTTGAAGAGGTGCGCACCATGAAGCTGGAGCTACAGACGCCCGACGTTAACAGCTGCATGCCCAACTTCACAGTGGATGGCGAGGACACCATTCTTTACGGTCTGGGGGCCGTCAAGGGTGTGGGTGTGGCAGCGCTTGAACTGGTGGTTGAAGAGCGGCAGCGCCATGGAAAATTTACTGACCTGTTTGATTTTTGCCGTCGCATCGATCTGCGCAAAGTGAATCGGCGTTTGCTTGAGGCCTTGGTTCGTGCCGGTGCCCTGGATCAATTGGGGCCTAATCGTGCCACGTTGCTGGCCTCGCTCACCACTGCCATTCAAAGCGCCGAGCAATATCATCAAAACCAGAATGCCGGTGTCTCGGATATGTTTGGCTTTGATGCACCGCAGCAAGAAAGTCAGCAAATCGACTACCAACATGAAAAAGAGTGGCCGGACAAGATTCGTCTGCAAGGCGAAAAAGAGACTCTCGGTCTGTACCTGACAGGACACCCAATCGACCGTTATGAACGGGAGCTGGAAAACTTTGTCAGCTGTCGTATCGCCAATCTCAACCCGGAACGCAAACAAAGCGTTGTCATTGCCGGGCTGGTAGTCGCCATTCGCACCATGAATACCAAACGCGGCGACAAGATTGCCTTTGTCACCCTGGATGATCGCACTGGCCGGGTTGAAACCGCTGTGTTTGCCGAGGGGTTTCAAAAATATAGTGACCTGCTCGTCAAGGATAAGGTGCTGGTGGTGGAGGGCACCGCCGGCATTGATGATTATTCAGGCAACTTCCGCATGAGCAGTGACCATGTCTATGATTTTGATCAGGCCCGTGAGCGTTTTGCCAAGCGCATAGAGATCAATATCGACACCGAACAGGCTGGCAACGGTTTCGTTGCCTCATTGAGCAGCATTCTCAAACCCTTTAACGAGGGTGTTTGCCCTGTCTGGCTCAATTATGCCGGTTCGAATGCTAAGGCCAAACTGGCCTTGGGCAGTGAATGGCAGGTACACCCCACCGATGAACTATTGCAACGGCTGCAAGATCTGGCTGGTAACGACAAGGTTGACATGATTTATTCCTGACCTTGTTGTGTCCCGGTTTCCCCGTGGCTGACAAAACTGTAGAATATGCCTCAATAACCACAATGACTGACGACAGGTACTTATGCGCTTTCTAGACTTTGAACAACCGATTGCCGAACTTGAGGCCAAGATTGAAGAGCTGCGCAACGTCAGCAGTGACACCGAGCTGAATATCTCTGATGAGATTGGCCGTCTTGAAGGGAAATGCATTACCCTGATTGATCAAATCTTTTCCAAGCTTGATTCCTGGCAGATATCACAACTGGCCCGTCATCCGTCGCGTCCATACACGCTGGATTATATTGAACATATCTTCACTGATTTTGAAGAACTGCATGGCGACAGGGCCTATGCCGATGATGCCGCCATTGTTGGTGGTATTGCCCGGCTTGAGGGTAAACCGGTGATGGTGATTGGCCAGCAAAAGGGCCGTGACACCAAGGAAAAGGTTAAACGTAACTTCGGCATGCCTCGTCCGGAAGGCTATCGCAAGGCAATGCGGCTGATGAAGATGGCAGAACGCTTTAAGATGCCTATCCTGACCTTTATCGACACACCGGGGGCCTATCCTGGTGTTGGTGCCGAAGAGCGGGGTCAGAGCGAAGCTATTGCCCGCAACCTGTTAGTCATGTCTGATCTGAAGACCCCGATCATTTGTACCGTGATCGGTGAGGGTGGCTCCGGTGGTGCGCTGGCGATTGGTGTCGGTGATTGCATCATGATGCTGCAATATTCAACCTATTCGGTGATTTCGCCAGAAGGCTGTGCCTCTATTTTATGGAAGAGTGCCGACAAGGCGGCTGATGCTGCCGAGGCCTTGGGCTTAACCTCCGGGCGTTTGTATGAACTTGGTTTGATTGACCGGGTGATCCAGGAACCACGTGGTGCCGCGCATCGCGACCCTGTTCTGATGTCAGCCCAGGTAAAACATGCGATTCTGGAAGAACTGGATTTGTTACAGACCCTGGATACCGACACCCTGCTGCAACGCCGTTACGAACGTCTGATGAGTTTTGGCCGTTTTAACGAAGCCAGCTAAAAAAATAAGCCACCGGTGCGCAAGTCTAAACACACCGGTCTGACGACTGAGGCATTGCACGAGGCAATGCCTTTTTTGTCTGCAACCACCACTGTCTGGATTGCCTACAGTGGTGGCTGTGATTCTCATGTACTACTACACCTGTTAGCGCAGCTGCGGCAAACACAAAAATTCAGGCTGAAGGCCGTCTACGTCAATCATGGGCTTAGCCCCAATGCTGCTGTGTGGGGCAAACATTGTCAGCAAGTCTGTGTTGATTTGAGTGTAGAGCTTGTTAGCTTGCATGTGGATGCAACAGCAGAAGCGGGTGATAGCCCGGAAGCCACTGCCCGTAACGCCCGTTATCAAGCCATCACTGAACTGCTGCAAACGGGCGAATATCTTTGCACTGCCCATCACCAGGACGATCAGGCTGAAACATTGTTATTACAGTTGCTGCGCGGTGCAGGCCCCAAAGGCCTGGCAGGCATGCCACAGGCCTCAGGCCTGGGGAAGGCAACACAGTTGCGACCCTTGTTGGCATTTAACCAGACCCAGTTACAGAGCTATGCCGAACACCATCATCTGAGCTGGATCGAAGACGAAAGCAACAATGACACCGGCTTT
The DNA here is from genome assembly GCA_024277755.1 of Gammaproteobacteria bacterium. Lineage (GTDB taxonomy): Bacteria > Pseudomonadota > Gammaproteobacteria > Tenderiales > Tenderiaceae > Tenderia. The sequence goes on from JAJRUN010000067.1 coordinate 41,793, forward strand.
AATCGTAACTATCTGCGTCATGAAATAATGCCGTTGTTGAGACAACGCTGGCCCTCGGCCGATGCCACCATTGCTCGCAGTGCCAATAACTGTGCCGAAGCGGCAGCCTTGATTGATGTGCTGGCCGAGCAGGACTATCAGCAGGCTAAGGCCGAAACTCCATCTGAATTGCTGGTTTCAAGGTTGTTGACACTTGATAATGTCCGGTTAAGAAATCTGCTGCGCTATTGGATCAGCTTAGCCGGTCTGCCCCTGCCATCAGGTAAAAAAATGCAACATATCATCTCAGATGCGTTGCATGCTGCGGCAGATAAAATGCCGCTGGTACATTGGCCGGGGGCTGAAGTGCACCGTTTTAACGGCAGGCTTTACCTCATGTCACCTTTGCCTGAGTTTGATAGTTCGCAGGTGATCCCCTGGCATGACTTGACCCGGCCGTTGACCTTGGCGGATGGTCGCAGCTTAAGTTTTGAAGAAACTGGGCAAAAGCCTGGCCTTGAGGTCTTGGCATCTGCTCAAGTGAGCATCCGTTTTCGTCAGGGGGGCGAGGTGATTCAGTTTGGCGGTAATTCACACCACAAAACCTTGAAACAGATCTTTCAGGAACACCATGTGCCTCCCTGGCGGCGATCTCGAACACCGCTGCTTTTTGTTGATAACACACTGACTGCTGTGATCGGGATCGACTTAAACTTAAACTTAAACCATGTGCCTGCAATCGTTGTTTGCTGCGGTGAATAAGGCATTGCGGCAAACATGAAGTGGCTTGAGCATCTGCGGATTCGTTATACGCTGAGCCACCATCCGGTTCCTCATGAGGCGTGGGAAACGCTGATGCGTGACGCTGTTATCTTCAGCGGTTTGAGTGCTGTGGAAAGGGCACACCTGCGTGAACTGACCACTTTATTTCTGCATCGTAAAAGCTTCGATGGTGCACAGGGATTGGTGTTAACCATTGAGATGAGGCTGGCAGTGGCAGCTCAGGCCTGCCTGCTGATTTTAAAACTGGGGCTGGAGTATTACGACGGCTGGGTTGAGATTGTGATTTACCCGGGGGCTTTTCAGGTGACCAGAGATGATGCCGATGCAGACGGATTAGTGTCACTGCAACAGCAAACACTGAGCGGTGAGTCCTGGTTTAGAGGGCCGGTGATTCTATCCTGGGATGATGTGGCAGCCGGATTGGCTGGGGTGCATCCCGGTCATAATGTGGTGGTGCATGAGTTCGCCCACAAGCTGGATATGCTCAATGGCAGTGCTAACGGTATGCCGCCCCTGCGTACTGACATGGTGCGGCAGCAGTGGACGGATGGTTTTAGTGATGCGTATGATTATTTGCAACAGCAGTTGGTGCAACATCACCCTGGCCTCAATGCTTATGGTGCCACTGCGCCAGCAGAATATTTTGCCGTGGTGAGTGAATATTTTTTCACTGATCCGCAGACGCTGTGCCAGCAGGCCCCCGAGGTCTATGAGCAATTACAGTTGTTTTACCGTCAGAATCCGGCTAAGCGGCGGCGGGCGTTCGGCAGCGGCTCTGCCGGTTAAATATAACCCCCTTGAGATAGTATCACCGGCATAGACTATGCCGCTTCGTCGTCACTCGCCAAGCCCCAGCTTGATTCATTTTCACCGCCAAACACTTCCAGCAGTGCCGGGATAAATCGAGCCAGTTCCAGGGTCATCAGGGCAAAATCGGCATCGAACAGGGTTGCTTCGTCATCGGCGTCAACCTCTTGCGCGGCTTCCTGGATGACATCCAGAAAACGCAGCCGCTGTATGGTCAGGTCATCGGTCAGAATGCAGGACAGGCGTTCGTTCCATTCCACCGCCAGTTTGGTGACCTGTTTGCCGGCAGTGAGGTGTGACATGACTTCCTCTGCCGCAAGATCCTGACGGGTGCAACGCACCACACCACCTTCTTGCTTGGGGTCACGCAATTCACACTGGTCTTCGATAACAAAGCCCGCCGGTGCGGCCTGGCTGCTTAACCACTGGGTCAGCACCTGAGTCGGAGGATTATTCACCGCTGGCAACACCGCTGACAGGCCACCCAGACTTTCACGCAACAGGCTGACCAGGTCTTCGGCCTTGCTGGCCGATGCTGCATCTACTACCAGCCAGCCATCTTTTGGCGCCAAATAGGCAAAGGTGTGGCTAGAGCGGCTAAAGGCCCGCGGCAATAAATCCAGCAACACCTCGTCTTTGATCTGATCCCGTTCCTTGCGTCGCACGGTACGCGCTTCTTGCTCTTCAATGGCCGTTACCTTTTCCGTTACGTATTCGCGCACAACGCTTGCCGGCAGGACTTTTTCTTCACGCCGGGCGCAGATCATGATGTAACCGTTGGCAGCGTGGGTCAGTAACTTGCCATGCTTCCCTAGCGGTGAGACCCAGCCATAGCTGAAAGGAGAAATATTGCCACAAGGATGAAATTCCTTGGTGCTCAGCTGTTCGTGCAATGCCTCAGCAGGCAGGGTGAACGGTTTGGTCAGGCGATACAGACGCAAATTCTTAAACCACATGGAATCCGGTGTCCTTGGAGAAAAAAAGGGGAGAGAGATTATGGGTTCATCAGAGGCCAACATCAAGCGGTCTTTCTGGAAAATCTAGCCTGAGTGATTCTCGTTAGACCAAAAAGTGCGGCTGTTAATTATTCAAATTGTTATGCAAAGTTGAAGTAAATTATTGCGCCCAGCATTCAAATGCGCAGCTGCCATTTTAAATTTACATTGTAAGTAATATTTGAATATTATAATATTGTGCGTGTATATTAGATGTTTGATGGTGGGGTTGTGTAAATGGCTGTATGTATTTTAGTGGTTGATGATAATGCTGATATTGTCAGGCTGATAGAAAGAATCCTGATAAAGCAGGGTCATGAGGTGCTGGCGTTTGAATCGCCGCTGGCGGCATTGGCAGCCATGAAGAAAGGTAATATTGATCTGGCCATTCTTGATATCGACATGCCCGAAATGGACGGCCTGACCCTGGCGGCTGAAATGAAAAAGGCCAATATTCCCTTTATATTTTTGAGCGCTTTTATTGACAGTGACTGCGTGACAAAAGTCGAAATGTCCGGTGCGATTGAGCTGTTGCTCAAACCTGTCAGGCAGGCGCAACTTATCCTCAGTGTGACTAAGGCTTTGGAAAAGTCCAAAAACAGACGGGATTAAAAATATTAACGACTGTAAATTTCACTGAAGGGCCGCTCTAATCATTGCAGTCGGTGAGAAGGCTATAACGGCTCGGGTGCGCCGGCAGCCGCGTGTTTGATTCAACTGCAATGATTTGAACGCCTGTTGGCTGTATTGGCAGTCAAAATATTGCTGTATCCTGTGATTTTTCTTGTCTGTCGGTTTCGCGTAAAATCCCCCCACACCCTATCAAGCAATATCACTTCTCAGGAGTCTAGCAATCATGCTTAAGCGTTTTCTTTTTGTACCACTGGCGGTGGTGCTGGCAGCTGCGGTTGCCACAATGACGGGTTGTTTAGACTCTAGCGCGCCTGCACAGGTGCAGGGTGGTGTTGCTGAACTTGTTATGAATGATGTGGCGGTGGGTGATGGCGCTGAGGCCGTTGCCGGTAAAAAGGTCTCGGTGCATTATACCGGTTGGCTTTACAATGAGTCGGCAGCGGATAAAAAGGGGGCTAAATTTGACAGCTCGCGTGATCGCGGTCAGGCGTTTGAGTTTCCTCTTGGTGCGGGGCGTGTAATTAAAGGCTGGGATCAAGGTGTGGTTGGGATGAAAGTCGGTGGTCAACGTACCTTGACGATTCCACCTGAACTTGGTTATGGCTCACGCGGTGCAGGTGGTTCTATTCCGCCGAATGCCTCTTTGATTTTTGATGTGGAGCTGTTAGGCGTTCGTTGAAAAAAACGAGTGGCATAGTGGCCTGTCAGCTGACGGTTATGTCAGCACTGATGTTGTCGATTTATAAAGAAACCAATAAATGAATAAAAGTGTTTTAACAAATCTGATTGCTACGATTGTTCTGGCGTTAGGCTGGGGCTTGCACAGTGACCTGATGATGATGGTGGGGCTGTTTGCCTTGTCTGGTGCTTTAACCAATTGGCTGGCTGTTTACATGCTGTTTGAAAAGGTTCCGGGGCTGGTGGGTTCGGGGGTGATTCCTGCGCGTTTTGAAGAGTTTAAAACAGCCATTAAAACCCTGATGATGGAGCAGTTTTTTACTCAGGAAAATATCGACAGATTTGTCTCGGGCGGTGCGACCAAGTCCAGCATGCAGCTTGGGCCGGTGATTGAGAAGGTTGATTTTTCACCTTCGTTTGACAAGTTAATTGAGGTCATTATGAACTCGTCATTTGGCGGCATGTTAGGCATGTTGGGTGGCGTTGAGGCCTTAACGCCTTTGAAAGAACCTTTTATTGCCGGCATGAAGACATCGATTGTCGAGATGACTGAAAAAGATTCATTCAAACAATTATTGCAGGACGAGATTGATCAGCCCGAAGTGATGGCGGATATTCGCGCCAAGGTGGCTGAGATCATTGATGCCCGTCTGCAAGAGCTAACACCACAACTGGTCAAAGAGATGGTTCAACAGATGATTAAACAGCACCTCGGCTGGCTGGTTGTCTGGGGCGGTGTGTTTGGCGGGGTGATTGGTTTGTTGTCTGCGCTGATTGTTTTATAAATGAGACCTTTGCACGATACAATCACGAGTAAAAATGGCTAATTATTCTCCTGCTTTTCGTTATAAAACTTGTCAATAGCTCGCTATTAACTGCATTTTCTGCCTCAATCAGAAAAATATTAGCTCATTTTTATTTCGCACCTGTATCGTGCAAAGGTCTCAAATGGCAAAGACAAAGGTAAGTGTAACGATGGCCAATAAAATTATTGATCAGCTTGATCCGGCCTGGAAAGCACATTTTGAACATGAGTTTTCACAGGAGTACATGCTCAAACTGCGTCAGTTTATAAAGACTGAAATCAAAAACGGCGTTGTGGTTTATCCGCCGAAGGATCAGTGGTTCAAAGCCTTTTTATATACCCCCTTTAATGACATTAAGGTGGTGATTGTCGGGCAAGACCCCTATCACGGTGAAGGGCAAGCCCACGGTTTGAGTTTTAGTGTGCCCGACGGGGTCAAAGTTCCGCCTTCGTTGCGCAATATTTACAAAGAACTCAGTCGTGATTTAGGTATGACTACTCCAAACTCCGGCAACCTGGAGGCCTGGGCCAGGCAAGGAGTTTTGTTATTAAATGCCTCATTGACCGTGCGGGCAGCAGAGGCTAATAGTCATAGCCGGCAGGGCTGGCTGAGGTTTACCAACGCCTGCATCAAACAAATTAATGAACATAAACAGGGTGTGGTGTTTTTAGCCTGGGGCCGTTTTGCCCATGATGTTTGTGCTGTGGTTGATACGGCTAAACATTGTGTTATTAAAACCTCACACCCCAGCCCGTTAGGGGCCAGCAAAACAGGTCGGGACTTTAGCGCCTTTTTAGGCTCGGGATGTTTTTCGTTAGCCAACGAATACCTGATAAAACAGGGCCAGCAGTCTGTTGATTGGTCATTAGCCCATTAGAGAGAGAGCCATCCTTTGCATAAAAAACTAGCCAAATTTCTAGCCTCCAAAAAACGCCCTGAGGGCACAATGAGCCTGCCTGAGGTGTACGGTTTTTTGTTCGCTGTCTGTACTGCGCCTGAGCCGGTTGCAACGGAGGAATGGATGGCGGTGGTGTTTAATGGCCAGGCACCTGCTTACAAAAATGATGAGAAACGGGCCAAGATTGAAGCGGCGTTATTAGAGGTGTTTGCAGAGGTTGAGGCACAGGTGCAGTTAGAAAAACCACCGTTGCCGGAAATTATTGAACTGTTGCAAACGCCTATTGAGAATGTCAGAAATGGAGCGCCACTGGCCTTTTGGTCGGATGGTTTTTTTGATGGAATGGACTGGCTGGAGGATGTCTGGAACGTCAGCCTTGACGCAGATGCGGAGAAGGTCTGGAAAGACACTGTTAAGGTGCTGACTCATTTCTCTCATCGTGATGCAGCGCGTGAATTGAACCGGGGCGTTGGCGACAATTGGCTCTCAGATGAAAGACTGGCTGAGGTGCGTTTAAACAAACTGGCTGAGGCGATGGCAACGTATGCCCAAATGGGGCGTAGCTTATCGCAAACAGCCGCAAATTCTCAGCCCTATGTACGCGAGATCAAGCTCGGTCGTAATGATCCCTGTTTTTGCGGCAGCGGCAAAAAATACAAAAAGTGTTGTATGAATCTGTAGTCAGTTGTGAGATTAAATTAATAATGCGCCTGGATAAATTTGTCAGCCAAAGCCTTGGCATTACACGTAAACAGACAAAACAGATTTTACGCCAACAGCTCATTAAGGTGAATGGTGTGCCCGAGTGTCGAGCAGATCAACAGGTCGATGCCGACACCAACGTCACCTTTGAGGGACGCCGTCTGCATCCGCCCGGGCCGCTCTACTTTATGTTGAATAAACCAGACGGTTATATCTGCGCCACCAAAGATAGCCGCCACCCCACGGTGCTGGATTTAATTGACGAGCCTCGCGCGCATACCCTGCATCCGGTTGGCCGACTTGATATTGATACCACCGGTTTGGTGTTGTTAACCGACGATGGTCAGTGGAGTCACGGCATTACTTCACCTAAACGGCAAAAAACAAAACGCTATCTCGTCCACCTGGCTGAGCCATTGATCGACGGGGTAGAGCAACAATTCGAGGCTGGCATTATGCTTGACGGTGAAAAGAACCCCACCTTGCCTGCGCAACTCAAACGCCTCAGCGCCACCGAGGTGGAACTCTGTATTCAAGAGGGGCGCTATCATCAAGTCAAACGCATGTTTGCCGCCGTGGGAAATGCCGTTACTGCGCTGCATCGCCAGGCCATTGGCCCCATTAGTCTTGATGATGACCTGGCCATTGGCGCTTACCGTGCGCTAAGTGAGGCAGAGGTGGCGTCTTTACGGTGATCCTGGATTCCGTATTTGACCGCTTCATTCTAATGCTAAGGCGTTGCCATGAAAGAAATTAAGCTCGAATTGCTTCTTCACCTGCTGGGTGAACCACGCTTCACCACGCCCAATTACGGATTCTAGGATGAGCCATGACAATGCCCTAACGCTGTTGTTGGACATGCTGCGCAGTGAGCGTGAGCCCTGCCTGTGGATTGCCGACGAGCATGTTGCAGGCATTCAGAAAATCCCTGTTAACCCGGTTGTTGAGGTGATCAGTAATCGCTTTGATGTGGCCGATGCATTATCAAAGCAAGGCTGGAACAGTCATTTTTCCGACCTGGATTTTAACCATATTGATGATGGCAGCTTAAGCGCCGTTTACTTTCGTCTGGCCAAAGAAAAAGCCCTGGTCAATCACGTTATCAACCAGGCCGCAAGAATTCTAAAAACAGGCGGTCAACTATTCATTAGTGGCGAAAAACAGCAGGGCATAAAAACCTACACCAAGAAGGCGGAGCAGTGTCTGGCAGGCAAAGCAGAGATAAAAAAACATGCCAATCACTACCTCGCCAGCATCAGCCGTGGCCAGCTACCAGTCACATTGCTTGACGATCAAAGTTACCCGCTGTTGCGCAGCAGCTTGCAATACGAAGGTATAGATATTTTCAGCAAGCCGGGCCAGTTTGGCTGGAACAAACCGGATAAAGGCAGTGTTCTGCTGGCACAGCAGTTTGCTGCAATTCAGATCAACAACCCCGGCACGATTTTAGACCTGGGCTGTGGTTATGGCCTGTTATCACTGGCCGCCCATCGACAATGGCCAGCCGCCGAAATCACCGCCACAGACAATAATGCCGCCGCACTGATCAGTTGCCAACAAAACTTCAACCAGCAAGACATCAGCGGTGACGTGATTGCTGACAACTGTGCAGCCGCTATTACAAAAAGGCATGATCTTGTGCTCTGCAATCCACCTTTTCACCAAGGCTTTGCTGTTGAAAATGATCTTACTGAACAATTTATAGCAACTGCATTCCGGCTATGTAACCCAGCCGGTTGTGCGTTGTTTGTTGTTAACGCCTTTATCCCTTTAGAACGCATTGCCAAAAAATATTTTAAACAGCAGCAGCTGCTCGGTAATGATGGACGCTTTAAACTCTTTAAACTATTCAATTAAAAGATACTGCTGCTTTACCCTCATCTGAACTTTGTTTGATATGGCAGGTTGATTTTCAATAAATCGCTATGAGCTTAGGCTGTATCCCTGTCTTGGCTAAAAAGATTCATGCAACAACAAAGTTAGTCGGTTAGTTTAGGTCTGTGTCGCGGATTTGATATCCGTTATGATTAAGATATACATATAATAATTCCAATAAAGGCAATCAATGACCAACTTCGGTGAACACGTCAGTTTTATCTGGTCTATCGCAGAAATCCTGCGCGGCAACTACAAGCAATCTGAATATTTACATCGTTCCCACGCTCTGCGTGGGAATGCATCCGAAGACGCTCAGCGTCAACTAACACGGCGCAGAGCGCCATAAGCGGGGTTCCCACGCGGAGCATGGGAACCATGAGGGGAAATGGATGGGCCGAAGTCGATACACCATCACCGAGCCGGATAAGCCACATTTTCTGACTTATACCGTGGTGGAGTGGTTGCCGGTTTTTACCCGTCAGGAGACGGTGCAGATATTATTGGACTGTTGGCAATATCAACGTCAGCAGGGTTTACGTCTGTATGGTTATGTGGTGCTGGAAAATCATTGTCATGTCGTGGTGCAGGGCGACAAACTTGATGCGCTGGTGGCGCGTTTTAAATCTTACACAGCACGAAAAATTATTGACTATCTGCAAGCCAGGCAGGTTGACCCCATACTGAAACGCTTACGTTTTGCCAAGAAGGCACATAAACAGGATCGAGCATATCAATTCTGGCAGGAGGGCTGTCACGCCGAGCTGATTTTGAGTGATGATATGATGCGCCAGAAGCTGGAGTATATTCACATGAATCCGGTAAAACGAGGCTATATTGAGAAGCCTGAGCATTGGCGTTATTCCAGTGCCGGGCATTATTTGGGTCATGGCGGTTTGCTTGTGATTGACCAGTGGCATTAACACTAGACGCGGAGCGTCATGGGGTGTGTTCCCACGCAGAGCGTGGGAACAATGGAAGGCGATGGTGGTGACACGTTCGCGCCTGCACGCGGTGCGCTACAAGCAGGCGTTTGATGAATACATTAAGGAGAAGGGCTATCGGGATATCAAAACGCTGGTGGCTTTTTCCGGAGCGGTGGAAGATCCAGATCTGAAGGAGGTCAGTTACACCGAGGCGGGCATGAACGGCTTTGGCGAAAAGGAACTGCCGGAGCGGTTCGGGTCTTCGGAATATCACACGCTGATCGTGGCGGA
>JAJRUN010000068.1 GCA_024277755.1 Gammaproteobacteria bacterium
CCTAAGGTGCTGATCGGCTCGACCTATAAGATCAAAACGCCGCTGTCCGGGGACTCACTGTATGTCACCATCAACGACATCGTCCTGAATCACGGCACCGAGCACGAACTGCGTCGTCCATTCGAGATATTCATCAACTCGAAAAACATGGATCACTTTCAATGGATCGTCGCCCTGACCCGAATCATCTCAGCGGTATTCCGCAAGGGTGGCGACGTCACCTTTCTCAGCGAAGAACTGCGGTCAGTCTTCGACCCACGCGGCGGTTATTTCAAAAAAGGCGGTAAATTCATGCCCTCGCTGGTGGCTGAAATCGGTGACGCCATCGAATCACACCTGCGCATGATCGGCCTGCTCAAGGATGACGGCCTGGACGAACATCAGCAAAAAATGGTGGATGACAAAAGAAAACAACTTGATGAAAGCCTCAAAGACGCTGAAACGGCTGACGCCAACGCCTTCCCCGATGGTGCCCAGCTATGCCTCAAGTGCAACACCAAAGCTATGATCAAAATGGATGGCTGCATGACCTGCCTGAACTGTGGCGATTCTAAATGTGGCTAGGCATATTATCGACGCCACATCTTTAACCAGCGCCAAACACTGAGCAGACTCGCAAGCGCAGAAGCAAAATAGGTCAGTGCGCATGCTTGCAGTATGCGCCTGGCCGCCTTTTCATCGCGCTGATTCAGATAGCCCCCAGCCTTCATCAGGGGTAAAGCGCGGCCAAAACTGGCATCCCACTCCACCGGCAGGGTCACGAGATGGACAATAAAGCTAACCGCCATCCCGCCCAAACCAACCACCAGAGTCACAAGCCCAGCCACTGGCGAACGCGTCAACAGCGCCACCACCGGCAGCACCATCATTATCCCCGCCCCTGCCTTTTCTGCCAGCTGTGCCAGACGAACCAATCGTGTGCGCCACTGTAACGGCTTATAACCAAGGTGATGCTGGATGGCATGGCCAACCTCATGAGCCGCAACGGTCACCGCCGTCAGTGACTTACCATCCAGCTTCTCTGCTGTCAGCCGCACCGCCCTGGCCTCGGGGTCGTAGTGGTCACCAGCCTCGGTGACCTCAACCTTGACATCATCAAGCTGAAACTGATCAAGCAAGTGGCGGGCGAACTCGCCCCCTGTCCCGGGAAAATCCGGACGAGGCCGACCATGACGCCGCAACACACTGGCAGCCCACCACTGTGGCCCGAAGATGGCCAGCAATAGCAGCACAATAAAGATCAGAAAAGGCATACCTCAACCCCCAAACGGGGAAAATTACAACTTAGAAATGGGATGCTGACGCGCCAATCCCGCTGGCACCAGGTAACGCGTGGTTTCTCTGGCAGCCGGCAGGCTAAGCGTCTCGGGAATGAAGCGGGCCCCTCTAAACTCGCCATCAAACATGCGGGTCTGAATAAAATAGGTTTCATCAGCCTTGAAACTGAACTGGCGGCTCTGCGACATTTCCGTCACTTCCCAGCGGCCACGTACCTGGGTATGGTTACGCAGGGTAATGGTGACATCACGCGGTTTGAGATATATCAATACATACTCACCTTTGCCAAGCTTCACCAGATCTTCGCCATCCAGCTCCACATCCAGCACATTGTCAGCATAACCAGCCACATGCTCAGTTTTTGGACGAATAAAATAGACCTTGGCATAAGGGCGATTCAGATCAGCCTGCATCAAGCCATGTGTGCTATCGACCTTGCTGACACGCAGCAAACCACAGCCAGATAACAAGATTGCCGACAACAGCAACACAAACAACGGTATCAGTTTAAATTGTTTCAAAACCCGCCCTCCAAATCACAAGCCAAGACAGTGTACGGTATTCGTCCAAACGCTTCCAGATAGCCAAAACCTTTGAGAACAAGCCACTATCGGCACGTCACCAGTATCGCCGCCAAAAACAATTATTAACAGAAGATCAGCAAGTTATAACCAGCCTCAAGTCAAAACATCGCAAATCTGGAGGGTTGTAGTATAATGGCCACCTTTCGAGTATCCCGGCGTCTGAAAAAAACGATCAATAAAAAGACTGCCGCCACAACCAAATACCATGGGGCTGGCGAGATACCACCAGGTTTCTATTACAAACCGAAATTTTTGAGCTTAAGGAGAATTCTATGTCCAGAAAACATCCCGTTGTTGCCATCACCGGTTCATCCGGCGCTGGTACATCCACCGTCAAGAACGCCATGGAGCACATCTTCCGCCGTGAAGGCATTAAAGCTTCCGTCGTTGAGGGTGACAGCTTCCACCGCTATGACCGTGCCGCCATGAAAGAAGCCGTTACCAAAGCACTGGCCGAAGGCAAGAATCTGAGCCACTTTGGTCATGAAGGCAATGTTTTCGACAAGCTGGAAGAACTATTCCGCACCTATGGCGAGACCGGTGCGGGTAAAACCCGTAAATACCTGCACTCTGCAGAAGAAGCCGAGCCTTATTCTCCTCTTCAGCCAGGCCAGTTCACCCCCTGGGAAGATATCGAAGCAGGTTCTGACATCCTTTTCTATGAAGGCCTGCACGGTGGTGTTGTCACTGACGACGTTGACGTTGCACAATGGGTAGACCTGTTGGTCGGTGTGGTTCCTTCCGTCAACCTGGAGTGGATCCAGAAGATTCACCGCGACAACAAAGAACGCGGCTACTCTGCCGAAGCGGTTGTTGAAACCATCCTGCGTCGCATGCCTGACTATGTCACCTGCATCGCGCCACAGTTCTCACGCACTGACATCAACTTCCAGCGCGTGCCCATTGTCGATACATCCAACCCATTCATCGCTCGTGATATCCCAACGCCAGACGAAAGTTTCTGTGTCATCCGCTTCCGTTACCCGAAAAAACACGACATCGGCTTCTACATGCAGATGCTGCAAGGTGCCTGGATGTCACGCCCCAATACCATGGTGCTACCCGCCAACAAAATGGGCATGGCAATGGAGGTCATCTTGACCCCGATCATTCACGACATGATGGAAAAAAAGCGCACTGCCGCTTAGGTCTGTGAGCAAAGCAAAGGGGCCTTTGACAGGCCCCTTTGTTATTCACTGGACAGCAACAGCCCCTAACCATTAAATTCATGATATAAAACAAAACCCTATTGCAAAACAACTTACAGCAACCGCATGAATTCGAGGTTTACCCCTTTGTTGTTGACCAGGAAACACTTTTTCACCCTCACGCTGACGTTTTTTTTGGCATTGTTCGCCATGCATCAAAGCCATGCCGGGGACACAACAAGCCGGGCGGCACTTACCCAGGCCACACTCGAATTGCAACGAGACCTGCTAATCGCTCAGGAAAAACACCTCAACAAAGAACGCACAGGCCTGCACGTCTATCTCAACATCAACAAACTGACGTCCAGCAAACCCACCAGCTTAAGCGTTAACCTTGCCAACAAACAGCTACTCAAAAAAACATTTAACGAACGACAGCTCAAAGGCCTGGCCAATAACGGCACGCAAAAACTGGGCAGCATTGGCCTGTCACCGGGCAAACACAAACTCACCATCAAGTTCAAAACCGGCCAGCGAACCACTACCAAGACATTTACACTGGAAAAGTCAGCTGGACGTGACAACCTGAAAATCACAATTAACAAACGCCGACTGCAACACACCCCAGAGATCATCTTTAAACATGAAACATGGGCGGCAGTGCAATGAATGTGATTAACAGAATCCTGCTCGCTCTATTGGTCGGCACAAGCCTGATCAGTGCCCCTGCCCTGTCTAGCCAGATCGAAGCCAAAAAGATCAGCAATACCTTTCTCGGTCACGCCTATTTAACACACCAGCAAGGGCAAAAATTTCAGGCTATGGCCATACTTATGGCTGCCGACAAGCTAAAACGCCTTGGTAACGATCGCCCACTTGGCCAACTGTTCCTGGCCCAAAACTTCACCGAACTCGGCCTGCACCACGAAGCCATCAAAGTTTACGAGCAACTAGCCAAAGATACCGATAACAAACAAGAGATAAAAAACACCGCTTGGCTGGAATCGGCCAAACTGCACTTACAACAAGGCCACTATCGCGTCACCCTGGCCTCACTCAAGCACATCAAAAAAGGCTTGAATAAAAAACAAACCGCTGATTTCAAAGCCGCAAAATCACGCGCCTTGCTTGAAACAGGTCAACTCAAGGATGCATTGGCAACACTGCCGCGAATTTCAGATGATTCAGCATGGGCGCTATACCAATCCTTTAATATTGGTGAGCGCCTGATTGACGAACACCGCAATAAAAATGGTGCCATGATTCTGCACCACATAGGCAAGCTCGACAACGGTACAGACAAAGAAATCCAGGCGATTAGAGATCAAGCCAACCTTGTGCTTGGTTTTTCATTGCTGAAAATAAAAAAGCCGGGCAAGGCACGCAAGTACCTGGAACGCGTTCACCTGCAAAGCCACCTCTCCAACATCGCCTTACTAGGGATGGGCTGGAGCTACTCAAACGAAAGCAATTACGAACAGGCACTGGTATTTTGGCTGGAACTAAACAAAAAAACCAACCGCAGCGCCTATGGCTACGAAACCCTGCTTGCAATACCTTACGCACTAGCCAAAGCCAAGGCATACAACCAGGCAATTCAGCATTACAAAGCGGCACAACAACAGATCACTATCGATACGGCCGACATGAACGAAGCGAAAAAGAAAATTAACAGCAACACCTTTTCCTCGCTCATCAGCAGCAACCCAAAATGGGAAACCGGCTGGCTAAGCAGC
>JAJRUN010000069.1 GCA_024277755.1 Gammaproteobacteria bacterium
ATTCTATTTTGCCTTTATTTGGATAATAGGAGGCGCTCCAAGGGGAGTCGTGTTGATCGTGCCAAAGGGGCCGAGCCGGAGCCAATCCGCCCCATGAATACGGCTTGTTCTGCCTCTTCTTCACCGATCAGCTGCTTGAACTGACGAGATACTCCAAGAGCTTTTTCATTCATGCCCTTTGTGGAAGAGAACGGCACGCCAGCAGTGGCGTATTCATGAAATATCAGTGGTGTCATCTCGGGTTGAATGAACAGGCCAAGCCGGGTGGCAGTGAGCCAAAAGCGCTGTACGGCCCGGCCCGCGTTGACGTAGTCATCGATGGTTTCCGGTTTTTGTTTGGCCGTCAGGACAAAGTGGGCAGCGCATGAAATCCCCGGGATTAGATCAAGCTGGATGCGTGGTGCCAGGGTGCCGGCCAGATAGCGGTTCATAAAGGCAACCCGGTTCCAGCTTTTGAGTGTCCAGCGCATCAGGCGTGTGGTGAGGGGGTCTGTGCCGATGGCCTGATCCGGGATTTTGTTTTCACTGTAGCGGGCATTCCACTCAATGATATCCCGGTGAACCTGATAGGCCTCTGGCAGTGTCAGACGCAAGCCAGCGTTACGAAACATCAAACGTGCGGCTCGAAACCTGTTTTCAAAACCTTCCAGCCAGACGACGTCGAAGTCTTCGCCAAGGCAGGCCTGTAGTTGTTGTTTTTCCCGCTGGCTTAGCGGTCGAGTTCGCATTGGCCGGCGTTGCACTGTGCGTAACGGAATATAAGGAAGTAGCGGATCTGGTGTGAAATTGCCTTTGTCGAAAAACTTTACATCAAACGTTGGTGTTGTTTCCGGTATTTCTGTTTGGCGTGTGTATTCCATTCGCAGGCCGTGGGCGCTGGCGGCGATGTTGATGGTTTCAAGCAGGGTGCCTAGAGATGTTTGGCTGGCGTGGCCCTGAAGATCATAGACACAGTGTTCGCGGGTGTCGCGACCGTGGACGACCACATGCTGGTCGTTGATGATTTCAAAGCGCCAGGGTTGGGTGTTGTCACCACTGGGGGCCCAACGGGCCTGATCGAGAATTTTTTCAATGACGCTGCCTGGTTTAGGTTCTGCTTCCGTGGTGGGTGCAGGGGTGGTGCTGAATTTGCGTCGGGCGATTTTGAGTCCGAGTCGTTGAATGGGGTTGTGGTTGCCCCAAGGGCGCCAGGTTTTGCTCAGTTTGTTGCGGTAGGCATCGAAATGTAGTCCACGGGGAGCGGCAATGACCTTGCCTCGACCCAATAAAATTTTCAAAGCCTGGGTGCCGGTGACGCCGGCGCAGAGTTCACAGGCCATTGGCGTTGAGGGGCCGCGATGGTTGGCCAGGTCGACGCTGCTGGGGTCTACGAGATAGCCTGCCTGTAACATTGCCGGAGACAGACCGAGTAAAAAACGCAGTAGCTGCTCTTCCTCCGTTTGGCCGTCGAGCCGGAAGTACTCCTCAAAACTCATGCTGCCAGGGAGGAAATTCAACAGCGCCACGCCCATGCCTAGTGGTGCGGCAGTCACGGCCGGAATGCCGCGTTCAGCGCAGGCGGCAAACACAGCTCGGCGTGCCTCGACGGCAAAAAAATCGAGGCCGTCAATATAGAGGTCGACGCCATCGAGAAAATCTTCGACATTGTTGGCATAGACGCCATCGGGGAATAGTTTGATGTCTAGCTCAGGATTGATATCCCGTGCCATTTTGGTCAGCACGTTGGATTTTTTTTGCCCTAAGGATGACATTGTGGCTCCGGCCTGACGATTAAAATTGGCCAGCTCAAACTCGTCGAAGTCGGATAGATTGAAGGCGCCAATGCCAAGGCGGCTCAGTGTCAGCAGGTGGCTGCCACCGACACCGCCCAGCCCGGCAATGGCGACCCTTTTTGCCTGTAAAACGGATTGCTCCTGTGCTGTTAACCAGCCAATGTTTCTTGAAAATGCTTCGGAATAATTAAATTTATTCATCGTGCGATTTGAGTATTTGAGTGAACCTGATGCTGAATATTGGTTAATAATTCCAAATATTCAGCTTTAAGTGTGGTGGATACTTGCTTGGTGTTAATAATAAACGGGGCTCTTTTACCGCGGTGATCAATAATCTCACCAACTTGTTCGAATAGAAAACCGAAGCGCCGCAGCTGTCTTGCCAGCCGGGGTTCCATAATGGCAAAAACACCTTCAAGGTTTTTATCAATTGCGATAGCGGTGGCGGCAAGGTACAAGCCTAAGGCCACAGATGGAAAGCTTCGTCTTTCGTCAGTGCTGGCATTTTCGATGGCTTCGCTGCCACCGTCAGGGGTTGTGGTTTCCCCTCGACGACGCCTGAACTGGGAGGTAATGGCGAGCCGTGAGGTTTCTGCGTAATGACACCTTTCAAGTTCTGTAGGGGGTTCTGTGCCCCATTTTAGGTGTGTTCCAGTAGTGATCTCAAATGGGAATTTCGCCTCAGACTCATGAGGGTCGGCCATGATCAGGCGTACACAACCAGCGTATGTTTGACTGGGTTTGTGGAAAAGCAGGCAATGCGAGGAACGTAAATCATAATCATCAAACTCAAGATGGTTGGCGCGTTTGGCCTCGAAGCCGAGCTCTTCACAGTATACCTGGTGGCGAATGTTGTAGACTTTTTTGATTAATTGTTCGGTGTTAGCGGGAATAACGCTAAAATATTGGTCAAATAGAGATGCGATTGAGATATCATTCATGGCTAAAGGTTCTTTAAAAAGTTATCGTCCCCATCCATGGTAAATTTAGTGTCGAATCAATACTATATACCATATGTGATCACAGGGTTAGTGTCAGACTGTTTTACTAGGTTGATTGTTGAACCATATTTATAAATAATGTGACTATAAAAATAATATGGTGAAGTAAGGGCTTAGTAGGGGCCTGTGTTGATGGCTAGCAGGTGCGGCTCTTTGTTTGTGCCTCACCAAATAATTCCACGGAGTGGGATATGATTTTTGATGACCGCTATGAGGTCTTTCTTGCAGATACATCCGAGAGTAAAACGCTTCACTATCAGTTGAGATACCAGGTTTATTGTGAAGAAACTGGCTGGGAGCGTCGTCGTCAGTTTTTGCAGGAAAAGCTTGAACGTGATGGTTTTGATGCCAATTCTCATCATTTTCTGGTGAGAGATCGCGTTACCTTGGACTGGGTAGGTGGTATGAGGCTTGTTGATCAGCCTTTTCAATACCTGCCAATTTCAAAGTTTTGTCAGATAGACAAGGAAAGTCAGGGCAGTTTTGCGCAAGGTCGCTGTGTCGAGGTCTCCAGGTTATTTGTCTTGCCGGATTTTCGCTGTGGGCGGAGTCTGAAGTCTGGTGAAGCAAAAGAACCGGTGGAAGGTAGAGGCTCATATCACTACGAAGTGATTTTAGGTTTGGTTCGGGCGGCGCGTGCTTTTGGCTTGAATAACGGGATAAATTGTTGGTATTTTCTGGTTGAACCTGCCTTGGCTCGTGCAATCAAACGTATGGGGATTGATCTGTATCGCTGTGGTCCTGGTGTACAGCATAAGGGGTTAAGACACCCTTACTATGTCGGTGTGGAGTGCTTTGAAAGGATTTTTTCTGGAGCTGATGAGCTTAGGTTGATGTTCCAAACGGAGGACACTTTCCAGTACTATTCCCAATTCGATGCGGAAAAATACCTGGGAAGAGAAGTAACCCCGCCCAGCGTTTGCCTGGGAACCGAAGAGACAACAGCTTAACTTGGTTGGGTCTCGGTGGTATCCTTGGCCGGGCACGTTTTGCAGTAAGCTTCGCGAATTGTCCCTTATCTTTATGATTTCCTGGTTATATTTTTTGAGCCTGTCAGTGTCGGCTTGGGTCGGGCGGGTGTGCTGCGGTTTTGTTTGTAATATTATTGATTAAGATTTTTAGCCTGTTGACGATTTAGTGTATTAACTGCCTTGTTTGGGTTGGGGGAAAATTAGTGCAAAACAACTTTTTCAAAATTCCATTTTTGCTGGCGTCTTTACTGGCGAGTTCATTTTTATTGGTTGGTTGTACTGGTAATGTTATGCCAGCAGCATCGCTGGAAGACCTTAAAAGCATTCCAGACTACAACTACATCATTGGCCCTGGTGATAATGTCAACATCTTCGTCTGGCGTAATCCTGAGGTTTCCCAGTCTGTTCCTGTTCGTCCAGATGGCAAAATTACGACACCTCTGGTTGAAGATCTCCAGGCGAGTGGTAAAACACCTACCGAATTGGCGCGTAAGATAGAAGAGGTACTGGGGGTTTATATCAAAGACCCGTCAGTGACCGTTATAGTGACTGGTTTTGTTGGTCCATATGACCAGCAGGTTCGTGTCATTGGTGAGGCTGCACAACCAAAAGCGCTTCCCTTTCGTGAAAACATGACGTTGCTGGATTTGATGATTTCAGTGGGTGGTCTGACTGAGTTTGCTGCGGGCAATGACACCATTTTAGTGAGGCGGGTGAACGGTAAAGAGATGCAGTATCGTGTCCGAATCGATGATCTCATTGATAAAGGCGATATCAGTGCCAATGTTCAAATCCTTCCTGGCGACATCATGATAGTTCCCGAGTCATGGTTCTAGTACTCGATATTCAGTAGGAAGGCAAAATTTAATGCAGGAAATTCTGAATCAAATATACGGTTACGTGCGTGGGATTTGGCGACGTCGCTGGGTGATGATTTTAATTGCGTGGCTGGTCTGCGTGATTGGCTGGGTGGTGGTGTTGAAAATGCCAGATCAATACACGGCTTCCGCCAGGGTGAATTTGGATACCCAGTCCTTACTGAGACCTTTGTTGCGTGATTTGGCGATGCAGTCGAATATTGGCCAAGAGGTTCAATTGATTACGCGCACCTTGTTGAGTCGTCCCAACCTGGAAAAGGTGGCGCGTATGACTGATCTTGATCTCAGGGCTAAGACGCCTGCCGAGATGGAGTCTCTGCTGGATTCCCTGGCGGGGCGGCTTTCTTTCGTAAAAACACGTCAGGCGAACCTTTATAATATCCGCTTTAGCGATAGCGACCCGGTTTTGGCTAAAAAGGTGGTTCAGGCGCTGCTGACGATTTTTGTAGAGAGCTCGCTGGGTTCCAGCCGCAAGGATACGGATTCAGCACAACGCTTTCTGGACGAGCAAATCAATATATATGAAGCACGTTTGATTGAGTCTGAAAATCGGCTCAAGGAGTTTAAACGTAAAAATGTTGGCATTATGCCGGGTTCTGGTGGGGGTTACTACGGCCGCTTGCAAACCACAATGTCGCAGCTGAAAGAGGCGCAGTTACAGCAGCAGGAGGCGATCAACCGCCGCGATGAATTGATGTCTCAGCTTGAAGATGCCGAGGATGATCTGGAAGATGATTTGCTCAGTAGCACCATGTTGGGTTCAACGTCAAGCCCGCTGGACGCACGGATTCAAAATTTGCAGGTGAAACTGGATAATCTGCTATTGAAATATACCGAAAAACACCCTGATGTTGTTTCTATTAAAACGACTATCTCAGCACTTCAGACTGAAAAACAGACTGAAATTGAGTCGATGTCAGAACGTACTGGCGAGAGTTCTTTTGGGGAGAACCCTGTGGTTCAACAACTCAAGATTGCTTTGGGTGAAGCAGAGGCGGTGGTGGCTTCAATCAATGTGCGGGTGGCCGAGTATGAAAAACGCGTTAAGGATTTGGGGACAATGGTTAATACTATCCCCCAGGTTGAGGCTGAACTAAAAAACCTCAATCGTGATTACGGCATAGTCAAAAGAAGTTATGAAACCTTGTTAAGCCGGCGTGAGTCGGCGCGCATGGGTCAGGAAGCGGATGAAAGTGGTGATACCGTGCAGTTCCGTGTGATAGACCCCCCTCGGGTACCTCTGGAACCCTCAGGCCCGAACCGGACTCTGTTTTTGAGTATCGTGCTATTGGCCGGCTTAGGTGCCGGGCTGGGCCTGGCATTTTTGCTGTCGCAGTTAAGGGCTACTTTCAGTGATCGCGACACCTTGCGTAATGTCACTGAATACCCGGTGCTGGGCACCATTTCTATGGAGTGGACGCGGGCACAGCGGGTCAGGATGCGCCTCGAAACCATGGTGTTTACTGCCTGTAGTCTTGCTCTTGTGGTAGCTTTTGGTTTGGTTGTCCTGTTTCAGGATAAGGGTATTAGCTTGTTGGCACGGTTTAGCTAACTCTCCGAGGTTATGATATGAGTACAATAGAGAAGGCTGTCGGCAAACTGGGTGAGTTGGGTCGGAACGGGATTCAACAGATCTCTGATGTTTCTGGGGCGACTGTTCCTGAGCGAGGGGTAGCAGATCCTCAGCCTGTTTCTGGCAAGCAGTCTGCCAACCGCGTTGAACTTGATTTGGAACGGTTGGAACGCTTGGGGTTTCTGACACCAGAGAGCGGTCGTGGCCAGTTGAATGAAGAAATCCGGCATGTCAAACGCCCCTTGCTGATCAACGCTTTTCGCAGTGGTGATGCCTATCAGGCGTCTAATCTGATCATGATTACCAGTGCCAGACCCGGCGAGGGAAAAACCTTTAGCTCCGTTAATTTGGCTATGAGTATCGCTAAGGAACGAGATAAAACCGTTTTGTTGGTGGATGCCGATGTCGCCAGGCCCAGTGTTTCCCGCACACTTGGCCTACAGCCAAAATTACCCGGTCTGGTGGATTACTTGCTGGATGATTCGCTAGCCTTGTCTGATTTGTTGCTTAAAACCAATGTACCGAATTTGCGGGTATTGCCTGCTGGGCGCAGTCATATTCATTCCACTGAATTATTGTCCAGTGATGCCATGCGCCAGCTAGTGAGCGAAATGTCACAGCGTTATGCGGATCGAATTATTATTTTTGATTCACCCCCGTTACTGGCAACCACCGAAGCGGCTGTCTTGGCCAGTCTGGTTGGTCAGGTTGTGATGGTCGTCGAATCTGAAAAAACCGGCAGGCAAGAAGTCAATGATGCTTTAGCACTTCTGGATCAGTCCAAGATGATCGGTCTTGTCCTGAACAAGGCCAGACCCGTGTTTACATCGGATTATTATGGTTATTACGGTGGTTATGGCTCATCCGGTGATTAACCCCGATAAGTTAGTTAAATCTCGTTGTAGTGATCGATATACTCCCTTTTTACATTTAAAGGCGGGGTTGTGGTTGGCCTTGGCCTGTCTGCCTGTCGTGGTACAGGCAGCCGAGTGGGACAGCAGCGCAAGGTTGACCCTGTCTGAGGTCTATTCTGACAATATTCGTTTGTCTGTGACAGATGAAGAAAGCGAAAGTATAACCACTGTTAAACCTGGTTTCTCTTTGAAGGGTCAAGGTGCCCGGTTGAAACTGGGTATTGATTATTCCATGCAGAACCTGTTTTATGCCCAAAACCCGGATCAAAACCGTACTTATAATCAGTTGAAGGCCTATGAGCAAAGTGAGCTGATCAAGGATTTTTTCTATTTTGATTCCAGTGCTTCTATTTCTCAGCGTTTGAGCAATCCAACCAATAACTTTGCCCAGGACAATCTTAACCTGACGAATAATCGTGGTGATGTGACAACGCTGCGGGTTGAACCGTATCTCAAGCGCAATCTGGGGGGTTATGTCAGTGCTGAATTGCGCCATTCACTTAGTTGGATTCAATTCGATAATACGGGGGCCTCTGATGCTAAATCCAGTATCACCAGTGCCTACCTGACCAACGGGCTTGCGGCGACAAAGTTGAGTTGGCGACTTGATTATCGGCAACAAAGTGATATTCGCGATACGGGGGTTGATTCAGAGCGGCGTTCCAGTAAAGCGATGATTAGTTACAGGGTAATCAGTACGTTGTCGTTGGTCGGCTATGCCGGTCGTCAGGATAATAATATTCAAACCAGCAGGTCGTCAGTCAATGGTTCGTATTGGAGCGCGGGGTTTAACTGGATGCCCGGGCCAAAGTTTTCTCTCGAGGCCACTACCGGGGAAAATTACGATCAGGTTCGTTTGAGCTGGAATCCGATAACTCGTACCTCAGTCAATGTTGCCTACAGTGAACGGGGCGTGGGCCTGAATACGTCAGCTACCTGGTCGGGGAAGATCAGCCATCGCACCCGTCGCAGTACATGGGCCTTTGATTATTCTGAGTCGGTGACCAGTACCCTGCAGCTGGAATTAGCCCCTCAACCGGCACTGATTTCTGATGGTCAAGGTGGGATTTTGGTTGGCCCTGACGGTGTGCCGGTTGTTGTTTTTGTGAATGTATACGAATTAACCGACGAAGAGTTCCTGCGCGCTCGTGCTAAGAGTTCTGTAAGCTATAAAACCGGCAAAAGCAAGGTTTCTCTGGTGACATATAAGGAGCTAAGAACTTACGAACTGTCCGGTGACGAGCTTGCCTCTGAGGGGGGGAGTCTATCCTGGCGCTGGCAATTTGCATCGCGCACTTCGGCTACGATTAGTTTTCAGGAGCAACGATTTGATGTGTCAGGCAGCTCGAATAGACGCATGAGTACGACAAGCCGGGTGAACCTTGCCCGTTCGTTAGGTTCACACATGAACGCCAGAGTGGAATTAAGGCGCAATGAGGTGGATACTGACGCCGGCAGTGGTGGCGAATATATTGAAAATCGCATCAGTGCCTACCTGAATATGAGTTTTTAGAGCAACCTTTATTATGTACGAGTCTTTTTATAAATTATCAGCCAAGCCGTTTCAATTAAGTCCTGATCCAAAATTCTTTTTTGGTAGTAGGGGGCATAAACGCGCCATGTCTTATCTGCGTTATGGTTTAACGCAGGGTGAAGGGTTTATTGTTATCACCGGCGGCGTGGGCACAGGTAAAACAACCCTGGTGCGAACCTTGTTCAGTGAATTAAGCAAGGAAAATATTATCGCAGCGCAATTGGTGACCACTCATCTGCAGGCCGATGACACACTGAGGATGGTGGCGGCTTCATTTGGCCTGGCTCATGAGGGGGCCAGCAAGGCATCTATTTTAAAGAATTTGGAGATTTTTCTGACCGCCCGGGCACGAGAAGGGAAACGGGTATTGCTTGTGGTGGACGAGGCCCAGAATCTGCCGGTTGAGTCGCTGGAAGAATTGCGTATGTTGTCCAACTTTGAGACCGGCGGTCGTTCTTTGTTGCAGAGTTTTCTGCTGGGCCAGAATGAATTTAGAAATACCATGCAATCCGCCAGCCTGGAACAGATGCGTCAGCGGGTGATTGCCGCCTATCACCTTGATCCATTAGACGCTGAAGAAACAAAAGCTTATATCGAACATCGCTTGCAGTTAGTCGGCTGGGACAATAACCCCGAGATCAGCCGTGCAGCACATCAGCTGATTTTTGAAGCGACCGCTGGCGTGCCTCGCCGTATCAATACCTTTTGCGACAGGCTGCTGTTGTTTGGCTACCTCGAAGAGTTGACTGTGCTGGATGAAAGTCACGTTAATGAAGTGGCCAAAGAGCTTAATCAGGAAGCACCAGGGGCAAAGCAAGCGAAGCCAAAGAGGCCAGAGAAGCAAGCGCCAGCGTCACCTGAACTGCCAGAGCTGGTCGAGTTGCCAAGCACGCCTATCCACGTGGGCTTGGAACAGAGTCGCGAGTCTGAACAACTCGAGGGGGTCAATATGCGTGTGAGTATTCTGGAAGAGCGAATCGATATTCTTGAACGTGCCCTGAGGCGCTTTCTGGAATCGAGTCGTCGCTAAAACCTAGCAAGGAGTGGGGCGTTGTCAAAACCTAAAATAGTCTGTGTCGTGGGCGCTCGTCCCAATTTTATGAAGATTGCGCCGATTATGGCGCAGTTGAAAAAGTCCGAGTGCAAATTCGAACCATACCTGGTTCACACCGGCCAGCATTACGATGCGGAAATGAAACACAGCTTTTTTGACCAGCTTGGTATTCCCGAGCCTGATGTGGATCTCGGTGTTGGTTCGGGCAGCCACGCGGTGCAAACCGCCGAGGTGATGAAACGCTTTGAACCGGTACTTGATGAGCAGCAGCCAGCTGCCATTCTGGTGGTGGGTGATGTGAACTCAACCATTGCCTGTGCTCTGGTTGCGGTCAAAAAAGATATTCCTATGATTCATGTCGAAGCAGGCTTGCGCAGCTATGACCGTAAGATGCCGGAAGAGATTAATCGGGTGCTAACGGATCAGATCTCTGACCTGCTGTTTATCACCGAGCGCCACGCCCGTGACAATCTGGCCCGTGAAGGTATTGCCACGGAACGCGTCCATTTTGTTGGTAATGTCATGATTGATACTCTTTTGAATAATCTAAAAAGATCGGTGCCGGTTGTTGAAACCCTGGCAGCTATTGAAAATAAAGAACAGTTTTTGTCCGACGCCGGTTTTGCCTTGCTGACCATGCATCGGCCTTCGAATGTGGACAATAAAGAAACATTAGAACGGCTGTTGACCGTGGTGCGTAAAATCAGTGAACGTGTGCCGGTTATCTTTCCCATACACCCGCGCACCGCCAGCCGAATCGAGCAGTTCTCGTTGCAAAAATTGCTGGATACGCCGCGCATTTGCCGTTTAGGGCCACTGGGGTATCTCGAATTGCTGGGTATGATGTCCAAGGCTCGCTTGGTATTGACCGACTCCGGCGGCATTCAGGAAGAGACCACCGCCCTGGGAGTGCCCTGCATCACCCTGCGTGAAAATACCGAACGACCCATCACCGTGACCGAGGGCACCAACACCATTGTCGGTACCGATGCCGACAAGATTCGCTCAGCGGTGAATGTGGTTCTGGGCAATGGCGGTAATGGCGGCCGTGTGCCTGAGTATTGGGACGGCCGTGCTGCCGAACGTATTGTTGCCGTGCTGGAAGAGACGTTTTAGCGCCATGATTAAAAATGCAATGACGGTAGATGTCGAAGATTATTTTCAGGTCTCGGCATTTGAACCTTATATCAAACGAACCGACTGGGACAGCCTGGAATGCAGGGTGGAACGTAATACCCATCGCATCCTGGATATGTTTGCAGAGAACAATGTAAAGGCTACCTTTTTCATGTTGGGCTGGGTGGCTGAACGTTACCCTGAACTGATAAAACGCATTGTTGGCGCCGACCACGAGCTGGCCAGTCATGGCTATGAACATATTCGTGTGACCCAGCAACAGCCGGACGAGTTTCGCCAGGACATCATTAAGAGCAAACACTTGCTGGAAGATTTGGGCGGCTGCGAAGTGCGTGGTTATCGTGCCGCCAGTTATTCTATCGGTGCCAAAAATCTGTGGGCGTTGCAGGAGCTGCAAGCGGCGGGTTACATCTACAGCTCCAGCATCTACCCGATCAAACATGATTTGTATGGCATGCCGGATGCTCCACGCTTCCCGTTTTATCCCAATGGTGAAGACGGCCTGCTGGAGATTCCGGTCACCACAGTCACCTTGGGCTCGCGTCGTTTCCCTTGCGGCGGCGGTGGTTTTTTCAGGTTGTTTCCCTATCCGCTCTATCGCTGGGCGCTACAGCGGGTCAACAGTCATGACCAGCAATCGGGAGTGTTCTATTTTCATCCCTGGGAGATAGACCCGGATCAGCCACGTCAGACCGGGATCAATGCCAAAACCCGCTTTCGCCATTATTTGAACCTGAAGCACACGGAAAAACGTTTGCGGCGTTTGTTGCTGGATTTCAGCTGGGATCGGATGGATAAAGTATTTGTAGATGGTTCCACTGCAGGAGTAAAACAGGTTGGAAGTTAAGCAGCTGACAGAACAGGACAGCCAGCGCTGGGATGCCTTTGTTGAACAGGCGGCTGAGGCCACCTTTTTTCATCGTTCCGGCTGGAAACAAGTGATTGAGCAGGCCTTTGGTCACAAGGTTTATCTGTTCTACGTTGAACAGGATGGTCAGATTCAGGGCATTCTGCCGCTGGGGCACGTCAAAAGTTTGTTGTTTGGCAACAACCTGAGTTCCATGCCATTTTGTGTTTACGGCGGAGTGGTGGCCGAAGATGATGCGGTACGCCAAGCCCTGGAACAGGCGGCGATTGAGCTGGCACAGCAACTGGGAGTTGATTCCCTGGAATTTCGCAACCAGTCACCTCAGCACGAAGACTGGCCTGCCAAACGTGAACTCTATGTCACCTTCCGCAAAGAGATAGACCCTGACCCGGAACAGAATCTGAAAAATATTCCCCGCAAGCAGCGCGCCATGGTGCGCAAAGGCATCAAGGCTGGACTGGAGAGTCACTGGGATACGGATATAGAACGTTTTTATGATGCCTATTCCCAGAGCGTTCATGCCTTGGGTACACCGGTATTTTCCAAGCAGTATTTTCAAATATTGAAAGATGTATTTGCCGATGACTGCCGCATCCTCACCATCACCAAAGAAGGTCGCCTGATTGCCAGCGTAATGAACTTTTATTTCAAAGATCAGGTGCTGCCTTATTATGGTGGTGGCACACCTGAGGCCCGGGCAGTAAAGGGCAATGACTTTATGTACTGGGAAGTGATGCGCCACTCTTGTGAACAGGGTATCCGTGTGTTTGATTATGGTCGCAGCAAGGTGGGCACTGGTGCCTACAGTTTTAAAAAGAACTGGGGTTTTGAACCGCAGTCCCTGCACCATGAATATGTGCTGAACAAGGCCGACGCGGTGCCGGATATCAATCCGCTCAATCCGAAATATCGCCTCTTCATCAACACCTGGAAGAAGCTGCCATTGTCGATGACACGCCTGATCGGTCCGCACATTGTAAAGAATCTGGGCTAAACTCATGGCGGCGCAACAAAAAAAACTGCTGTATCTGGTGCATCGCATTCCGTATCCGCCCAACAAGGGTGACAAGATTCGCTCTTTCAATATTCTCAAGTATCTGTCACAGCATTTTCAGGTCTATCTTGGCACCTTCATTGATGATGCCCATGACTGGCGTTATCTCAAGGACCTGGAAACATACTGTCAGGACTTTTATGCCGCGCCACTCAAGCCCTTGCAAGCAAAGTTACGCAGCTTACCTGCATTATTGGGGCGCGGGCCCATGTCTATTCCCTATTACAATGATGCCGGGCTGCGTGCCTGGATTAAGGCGCAAAAACAGCAGCATGACTTTGATGCGGTGTTGGTGTTTTCTTCGGCTATGGCACAGTACGTCATGGGTCACGAGTGGGCGCATCAGCATCGGGTGATTGATTTCGTCGATGTCGATTCAGATAAGTGGTTGCAGTATGCCGCCACTAAATCCTGGCCCATGAACTGGGTTTATCGCCGTGAAGCCAACACGCTGCTGACGTTTGATAAACGAGTGGCAGATGAGTTTGAAGCCAGCCTGTTTGTGTCGGCCAAAGAGGCTGAACTGTTTGCCTCCATGCCCGGGGTGGATGAGGTCAAGGTCGGTCATGCCGATAACGGCGTGGATATCGATTATTTTAACCCTGATGCAGACTACCCCAATCCTTATGACGGTGATGAGCAGGTCATCGTCTTTACCGGAGCGATGGACTATTGGGCCAATTCCGATGCCGTGTCCTGGTTTGCCCGGGAAGTGCTGCCCGAGGTGTGCAGGCAGCACCCGGCGGCAAAGTTTTATATTGTGGGTTCAAATCCATCACGCCAGGTGCAAGAGCTGGCCAGCCTGGCCGGTGTAAAGGTGACGGGATCGGTGAAAGAAATTCTTCCCTACCTTGCCCATGCGCAACTGGTGGTGGCGCCGATGCGCATTGCCCGTGGCGTGCAAAACAAGGTGCTGGAGGCCATGGCTATGGCCAAGGCAGTGGTGGTGACGCCACAGGGCTTCGATGGCATTACCGCCGAAGCCAATAACGAAGTGATGGTGGCAGAATCAACTCAGGCCTTTGCCACTGCCGTGACTGAACTGCTGAATCAGCCGGATAAAGCAGCACAACTGGGTCAGGTGGCAAGAAAACACATCGAACATGCCTACTCCTGGGACAACAGCCTGCAAGTTTTACTGCCACACCTGGAAGGGTCAAAATGAATCAAGCCTCGCAACAACCAGGCCGCTGGTTGCAGACTTCACTACTGACGGCTGCACTTTGTCTGGCCTTGCTGGCGCTGTTTTATCCCACTGCCGCAGGCATGGTGGATATCTGGTGGCGTTCAGAGACCTTTGCCCACGGCTTTTTTATTCTGCCAATAACACTCTATTTGATCTGGCGTCTGCGTGATGAACTGCGGCCGCTGACACCGCAGCCTACCCTGTGGGGGTTGCCCTTGTTGGCGGTGCTGGGGTTTGGCTGGTTGCTGGCCGAGTTTGCCACAGTAACAGTGGTGCAACAGCTGGCCTTTGTCGCTATGCTGCCGGTGGCAGTGTTTTCCATGCTGGGTTGGCAGGTCACGCGCCGGATTTTGTTTCCACTCTGTTTTCTGGTACTTGCCGTGCCCATGGGCGAGGGCTTGATTCCACCGTTGATGGAATTTACCGCTGATTTCACCGTTATGATGTTGCAGCTGACAGGCATCCCTGTGTTTCATGAAGGGTTGTTTTTCGAAATCCCCAGTGGTCGCTGGTCGGTGGTGGAAGGCTGTAGCGGGGTGCGTTACCTCATTGCCTCAGTGACATTGGGTTGTCTCTATGCCTATCTCACCTATACCAGTTACCTGCGCCGTTCGCTGTTTATTCTGGCCTCATTTGTTGTGCCGATACTCGCCAACGGATTACGTGCCTACATGATTGTGATGATCGCCAATTACAGTGATTACAAACTGGCCATGGGGGTGGATCACTTTATCTATGGCTGGGTCTGGTTTGGTATTGTGATTACGCTAATGTTTTGGGTGGGCGGCTTTTGGGCTGACGATCCACCGGAAACAGCCGAGCCGGCACCCGCTGTTGTAAAACCAACCAAGTCCGCAGCGCTGGTGGCTGTTGCTGCCCTGGCCGTGGTGCTGGTGTGGCCTGTCTGGGGGATGATTAGTGATAACGCAGTCAATCCTGCCGTTGTGACATTGACGGCCCCCACGCATGAGCGCTGGCAAAAAACCGACAGCATGACTGATTGGCGGCCACGTTATCTTGGCACCGATGCCGAGCTGATGTAGAGCTACGAGCGTGACGGGGTTCGGGTCAGCCTCTATCTGGGATATTACCGTGAGCAGCGTCAGGATGCCGAGCTGGTCACGTCCCAGAATGTATTGATTGAACAGAAACATGAGGTTTGGAGTCAGGTGGGTAGTGGCGAAATGCCGTTCCGGGTGAATGACCAGAGCATCGATGTCTGGCAGGGGCGGTTGCGGGCCAATCATGGCCAAAATTTACAGGTGGTGTATTGGCACTGGCTGGGAGGGCAGTACAGCATCAACCCCTATCTGTCCAAAGTGTATGAGGCCAAGGCAAAACTGTTGGGACTGCCGCGTGATGGTGCGGTGATTTTGCTGGCGACTGAGTTTGACGATAACACCGGTTTGGCACTGGCCAGCCTGCAACAGTTTGCTGAAGATGTGCTGCCGCTGGTACAACAACAGCTAGATGCTGTGGCCGCTGATTGATATGAAAAGGCAGCCGCTGCTGATTGCTCACGTGCTGCATCGCTTTGATGTCGGTGGTCTGGAAAACGGCGTGGTCAATCTGATCAATCGTATTCCAACCGATCAGTATCGACACGCCATCATCGCCATGACGGAATGCACTGACTTTGCCAAACGGCTGAGCAACCCCAACGTCACTTTACATGCCATCCACAAACGCGAGGGCAAGGATCTGGGATCCTACCTGCGCTTGTGGCGTTTATTGCGTCAGCTGCGCCCCAGGATTGTTCACAGCCGTAACCTGTCAGCCATTGAAGCGGCCGTGGTGGCTGCGTTGGCCGGGGTGCCGCATCGGGTACACGGTGAACACGGCCGTGATGTGCATGACATCGATGGCACAAATAAAAAATACCTGCAGTTGCGGCGTTTCTGTCAGCCCTTTATTCAACGCTACATCCCCCTGTCGCAAGACCTGGAACAGTGGCTCAAACAAACCGTTGGTGTGCCTGCGGCCAAGGTGGTGCAACTTTATAACGGCGTCGATAGCCAGCGTTTTTCTGCCACTGCGGATAATGATCCTGTGTTGGTGAATGAGGCATTTTTTGCCCCGGACAGCATTGTCATTGGCACCGCCGGGCGGATGATGACAGTCAAGGATCAGCCCACGCTGGTTAAGGCGTTTATTGAACTGCTGGCGCTGTTGCCGGATAAAAGGGAGCAGCTGCGACTGGTTTTGATTGGTGACGGGCCATTGACTCAAACTTGCGAAGAACTGATTCACGCAGCCGGGATAAAGGAACAGTGCTGGCTGGCCGGTTCACGCGATGACGTGCCACAACTGATGCGGTGTTTGAATCTGTTTGTGTTGCCGTCGCTGGCTGAAGGCATCTCCAACACCATTCTTGAAGCCATGGCCACGGGCTTGCCAGTGGTGGCTACCCGGGTAGGTGGTAATGCAGAGCTGGTGTTGGAAGGTAAAACCGGCACACTGGTTCCGGCCGCAGATCCGGCCAGCATGGCAAAGGCGCTGGCTGAATACGTTACAATGCCAGACCTGATGCAGACCCATGGCGCTGCCGGACGGATCCGGGTTGAGTCGGACTTCAGCATGGAAAAAATGGTGCAAAGTTATATGGCCGTTTACGATAGTTTTGGTAACAAAGGGTGAAGCAGAGCGTATGTGCGGCATAGTTGGAATTTTTGATCTTCATGGCAGTGGTGATATTGATCGTGAACTGTTGTCACGCATGAATGAGCGCCAGTTTCATCGCGGCCCTGACGAGGGTGGGCTGCATGTTGAAGCGGGCGTGGGCTTGGGCCATCGCCGCCTTTCCATTATCGATCTCTCCAGTGGTCAGCAACCCCTGCTCAATGAAGATGGCTCTGTGGTTGTTACCTACAACGGTGAAATCTATAACTTCCCTGAGCTGAGTGATGAACTCAAGGCCGCCGGCCACATATTCAAAACCCATTCCGATACCGAGGTGATTGTCCACGCCTGGGAAGAGTGGGGTGAAAAGTGTGTTGATCGTTTTCGTGGCATGTTTGCCTTTGCCATTTGGGATCGCAATCAGCGAACTCTGTTTATGGCGCGAGATCGCTTAGGCAAAAAACCGCTGCACTATGCTGTGTTGCCCAATGGTCATTTAATCTTCGCCTCAGAATTGAAGGCGTTGTATGTGCACCCATTGCTAAAAAAAGAGATTGAACCCACCGCAGTGGAAGAATATTTCGCCTTTGGCTATGTGCCAGACCCAAAATCCATTTTCAAAAATATCCATAAATTACCTCCCGCCCACAGCATGGCCCTGGTGCAGGGCGAGGCAAAGCTAGAACCGAAACCGTACTGGGACATACCGTTTGCAGCAGGTGCGGATATTTCTGAGGCAGAGGCGGTTGAACAACTGGTCGAGCGTTTTCGCGAGACAGTTAAAATTCGCATGACGTCGGAAGTACCGCTGGGTGCATTCCTGTCAGGCGGGGTGGATTCCAGTGGTGTGGTGGCGATGATGGCACAGTTGTCTGACAATCCGGTGAACACCTGTTCCATTGCCTTTGATAATCCCAAATTCAATGAGTCGGAATTTGCCGAGATGGTGGCCGACCGCTGTCACACTAATCACTTTGTCGAGAAGGTTGATCCGGATGATTTTGATCTGATCGACAAACTGGCCAATATCTATGACGAACCCTATGCCGACAGCTCGGCCATGCCCACCTATCGTGTTTGCGAACTGGCTAAAAAGCATGTCACCGTGGCCCTGTCCGGCGATGGTGCTGATGAATATTTCTCCGGTTATCGCCGTCATCGCTGGCACATGAATGAAGAAAAGGTACGCTCGCTGCTGCCTTATGCCATTCGCGGGCCGCTGTTTGGTTTTCTGGGTAAGGTCTATCCCAAGCTGGATTGGGCGCCGCAGTTTTTGCGTGCCAAGACCACCTTTCAAGCCTTGTCCCGCGACAGTGTTTCCGCCTATTTTCATACCGTATCGGTGTTGTCTGACGACATGCGTCACAAACTTTTTTCGCCTGAGTTCAAAAAATCCCTGGCGGGTTATAACGCTGTCGAGGTATTTCGCAAACATGCAGCCGATTGCCCCAGTGATCATCCTTTGTCGTTGATCGAATACCTTGATCTGAAAACCTATCTGGTGGGTGACATCCATACCAAGGTGGATCGTGCCAGCATGGCCAACTCATTAGAAGTGCGTGCGCCGCTGCTGGATCATGAATTGATTGAATGGGTCTCCGGCCTGAATCCTGACCTGAAACTCAATGGTCAAATGGGTAAATACATCCTCAAAAAGGCACTTGAACCGCATCTGCCTAACGATGTGTTGTATCGAAACAAAATGGGTTTTTCCGTGCCCTTGGCCGAGTGGTTTCGCGGGCCTTTAAAACAGCGGGTTAAAGAATCACTGCTGGGTGAATCCATGCGCCAGTGCGGTATTTTTAATATGGACTACGTTGAACACCTGGTGTCGCAACATCAGTCTGGTTTGCGTGATTACAGTGCCTCTATCTGGACGCTGTTGATGTTTGATGCCTTTCAGCGCCAGGTGATGCAGGAAGCCGCCTAATGAAAATTCTACATATATTTGATCACTCCATCCCGTTGCACAGTGGTTACACCTTTCGTTCTCGCGCCATTTTGGAACAACAGCGAGCGCTGGGCTGGCAGACGGATCACATCACCAGCACCAAACATACACAGGCGGCAAAGTCCGAGCTTCTGGAAGAGGAGGTGGATGGTTTTCATTTCTTTCGTACCCCTGAGACGGGTGGCCTGCTGTCAAGATTGCCGGTGCTGAATCAGATGGCCGTGATCAGCAGCCTGACCAAACGACTGGCGCAAATTATCCCGCAGGTGAAACCTGATATTCTGCATGCCCATTCACCGGCGCTGAATGGTCTGGCCGCTGCCAATGTTGCACGGCAGTTTGGTTTGCCGCTGGTGTATGAAATCCGTGCCTTCTGGGAAGACGCCGCTGTCGATCATGGCAACTGCAAGGAAGGCGACCTGCGCTATCGCCTGACACGCGGCATGGAAACCAAAGTGATTCGACAGGCCAGCGCCGTCACAACCATTTGTGAAGGTTTGCGCAAGGACATCATCGAGCGCGGTGTCAGTGCGGACAAGGTGACAGTGATTCCCAATGCAGTGAACCCGGACAAGTTTGTGCTGGGTGGTGAGGCGGATCCTGAATTGCAGCAACAGCTTGGTTTGCAGGGTTGTCGTGTGCTGGGTTTTATAGGCTCTTTTTATGCCTATGAAGGTTTGCCGATGCTGCTACAGGCCTTACCAAAAATTCGCCAGCAACATGCTGATATCAAGGTGTTGCTGGTGGGTGGTGGGCCACAGGAAGAAGCCTTGAAACAACAAGTCAAAGCGCTGGGTATAGAAGATTATGTCGTCTTTACCGGCCGTGTGCCTCATGATCAGGTTAGCCGTTATTACGATCTGATCGACATCCTTGTCTATCCGCGTCTTTCCATGCGCCTGACCGAACTGGTGACACCGTTAAAGCCTTTGGAAGCAATGGCACAGGGGCGTTTGTTTGCGGCATCGGATGTGGGCGGCCATCACGAACTGATTAAGGATGGCGTCACAGGGCGTTTGTTTAAGGCCGATGATGTTGATGCCCTGGCCGACACCGTGGTGGATCTGCTCGATAATCAGGCGCAGTGGCCAGAGCTTAAACAGAATGGCCGCAAATTTATTGAAGAAGAGCGTAACTGGCGCGCCAGTGTTGGCCGATATCAATCCGTATATGAATCCTTGCTGAATAGATAGTCTAAAAGATGTCGCAGAAAAAACCGAAGCTCGTGGTCTTCTCTTCCTTGTTTCCCAGCAAGGCGCAGCCGACGGCGGGTTTGTTTATTCGCGAACGCATGTTTCGGGTGGGCCAGCAACTGCCGTTGGTTGTTGTGTCACCGAAACCGTGGTTTCCATTGCAAGGTCTGATTCGTCTGTTTCGACCGCACTTCCGGCTGCCGGTTGAGCCTGTCGAACAGCAACAGGGCTTTGATGTTTATCAGCCCCGTTTTCTTTCCATTCCCGGGCTGGCCAAGTCTCTGGACGGTGTTTTGATGGCGCTGTCGCTCTACTTTTTTATGCGCCGCCTGCGCCAGCGTTTCCAGTTCGATATTATTGATGCCCATTTTGGTTATCCCGATGGTTATGCCGCCGTATTGCTGGGGCGCTGGCTCAAACTGCCGGTGACCATCACGCTGCGAGGCACCGAGGTACGCCATTCACAGGACGCATCTCTGCGGCCATATTTAATCAAGGCGCTGACGGGTGCAGACCGAATCTTTTCTGTGTCTGATTCCCTGCGTCGTCTGGCGCTGGAGCAGGGGACTGATCCAGTCAAGGCAAAAGTGGTGGCCAATGGCGTTGATGCAGACAAGTTTTTTCCCGCTGATCGTTATGAGATGCGGCAGAAATTTAACCTGCCCGACAATGCCCAGGTGTTGATTACGGTGGGTGGTCTGGTGGAGCGCAAGGGGTTTCACCGGGTGATTGAGGTGTTACCGGCTTTGCGTCAGTACCATCCTGATTTGCATTACCTGATTGTGGGCGGTGCCAGTGCCGAGGGTGACTGGAGCGAGCAACTGAAACAACAGGTGGCTGATCTTGGTTTGCAGGACTGTGTACATTTTCTGGGTACCATGCCCCCTGAAACACTGCGTCAGCCGTTGTCAGCGGCGGATGTGTTTGTGTTGTCTACCCGCAATGAAGGCTGGGCCAACGTGCTGCTTGAGGCCATGGCCTGTGGTCTGCCTGCGGTGGCCACCGATGTGGGTGGTAATGCTGAAGTGGTGCCAGCGGAAAAGCTCGGTACGATTGTGCCGTTTGATGATCGGGCCGCCTTGCAGCAGGCGCTGGACAATGCCTTGTCTCAGCAATGGCAGCGTGATGAGATCATTGCCTATGCGCGCGATAACGGCTGGGATAAGCGAGTGGCATTACTGACAGACAATTTCACGCAACTACAGCAAGAGGTTTCAGCCAGCGATCCGGCTGTTTCTCAGATGGGGAAGAGCTGAGATATGGCCAGTTACCGACTAAATGAATTGAAACGTCGTTTGCTGCTGTTGCGCAAAGGGTTGTTGCATGGTTTTAATGCCGCCAATAACAAACAGCAACAGCGAGTGGCTTTTGTTGCCGGTGTGCAGCGTTCCGGCACCAATATGATGATGGATGTGCTGGAGCGCAGTTTTGAAACCGATGTTTATCATGAACGTGATTCTCGTGCCTTTGATAATTACCAGATGCGTGACGTGAAGGTGATTCAACAATTGGTAAAGCAGTCAAAAGCACCCTGTTTTATTGTTAAATCGTTGTGTGAACTACAGAATCTCAGTCGGCTGATGGACCAATTCAAGATAGATGAGTCCCGGCCAGCGAAAATGATCTGGGTCAATCGTCACTACTTTGATGTGGTCAGTTCCATGTTGGTCTCCTTCAGAAATCAGGCCAATCAGGTCAAACGCATCGCCGCCGATCGTCACAGCGATGGTTGGTTGAGTGAAGGCTTATCGGATGAAACCTACCAGTACATCCAGACGCTGGTACACCCTGCGATTCGAGATGCCCCGGCAGCGGCACTGATCTGGTATTTTCGCGGTATCC
>JAJRUN010000070.1 GCA_024277755.1 Gammaproteobacteria bacterium
CCGGCGGCACAACATCAACACGGCGCAACAATTTACGTTGCTGCTGCGCGTCAGCAATATCACCCTTAACCTTGTGTTGCAGGGCGATGGTGTCCAGCCAGCGCCGTTCAGCTACGTCGAGCTGCGTCACACCCTTTTTCAGCAACAGTAAGGCATGACGACGCAGTTCAGCGACCTTTTCATTTTCTGCCAGCACTATCGGTAGCAGGGCGCGAAAAAACAGTGCCTTTTTCTTTTTCACATCCTGCACCTGAGCCAGATCAGGTGGCAAGGTTGCCAGCTCAATCGCCGGAATTGCACCACCCGCTTGCGGTGGCCAAAAATAATCAAGCTCGGAAAAGGCTTGTTCCAGCTCAGCGGCAGTCACAACATTCAGACGTTTGAGGTGCAGACGTTCATCAACACTCTGCTGCTGCGGGGCTGGAATAAATCCCGTCAACAACAGTGCAATCAACACAGGAAAAACCAGCGCCAGAATTTTTTGCATCACACTACTCATCACAACCTACCTATCATCACGTCGACCCCACACAGCCATTAATTATCCCAGCCAAACTCGCGCATTGCGAAACATACGCAGCCACGGCCCATCCTCACCCCAACCCGCGGGCCGTGATGAATATTGCACTGCCCGAAAGACACGCTCTGGATGCGGCATCATGATGCTGAAGCGGCCATCGCTATTGGTCAGCCCTGTGATCCCCAGTGGAGAACCGTTGGGATTGGCGGGGTAAGACTCGGTTGCCTTGCCGTAGTTATCGACATAACGCAGACCGACCACACCGGCATCAAGGGCCTGCTGGGCACCATTGGCGGCAGCAAACTCAGCCCGCCCCTCACCGTGGGCCACTGCAATTGGCAGGCGCGAGCCTTCCATTCCCTGAAGAAAGATCGATGCCGATTTGATGATTTCGACTTGAGAGAAACGCGCTTCAAACTGTTCAGACACATTGCGCACAAAGTGTGGCCACAGCTCTGTGCCCGGAATCAGCTCTCGCAGATTGGACATCATCTGACAACCGTTACAGATACCAAGACTGACACTGTCATCACGCTGAAAAAAGGCTGAAAATTCGTCGCTGGCACGCGAGTTAAACAGAATCGACTTGGCCCAGCCTTCACCGGCACCCAACACGTCACCGTAAGAGAAACCGCCACAGGCCACCAGACCATGAAAGTCTTTCAGGGAAACACGACCGCTGATGATGTCACTCATGTGCACATCAACGCTACCGAAACCGGCGCGGTCAAAAGCGGCGGCCATTTCAATCTGCCCGTTAACACCCTGTTCACGCAGCACGGCCATGCATGGGCGCGCCCCTGTGGCAATCATCGGCGCGGCGATATTTTCATTTTGATCAAAGCTTAGAACAGGCTGAATGCCCGGATCATTTTCCTCCAGCAGCCGATCAAACTCCTGCTGGGCGCAATCAGAATTATCTCGGATTGATTGCAGCTGGTAAGAGGTTTCTGACCAGGCCCGTTGCAACTCGATGCGCGACTCGCTCAAAATCAATTCACCGGCGGCCAGCACTTCAATCACATCATCATCATTGAGGTTGCCAATCACATGACTGTAATGCCCCAGACCAGCTTCGTGCAGCGCCCTCAAGACCTTATCCAGCTCGTTATTACGCACCTGGATGACCGCCCCCAGCTCTTCGTTAAACAAAGCGGCAGCGATGTCTGCCCCCAGATCATCCAGCTTGATGGTGACGCCGATGTGAGCGGCAAAGGCCATTTCAGCAATCGTTGCCAGCAGACCACCGTCAGAACGGTCATGATAGGCTACGATCAGGCCTTGCTCATTGAGGGACTGAATCACATTAAAGAATGACTTCAGCGCTTGGGCATCGTCCACATCCGGGGCGTGGTGGCCGATCTGTTTATAGACCTGGGCCAGACAGGAGCCAGCCATGCGATTGGCGCCTTTACCCAGATCGATCAGGATCAGATCAGTCTCGCCTTGGTCGATCGTTAATTCAGGTGTCAAGGTGTTGCGAATATCCGCCACCGGGGCAAAGGCCGAGACGACCAGCGACAACGGGGCGGTAACCGACTTATCTTCACCGTCCTCGTTCCAGACTGTCTTCATGGACATAGAATCCTTGCCCACGGGAATACAGATTCCCAGCGCCGGGCACAGTTCCTCACCCACCGCCTTCACTGCATCATACAAACCGGCATCTTCACCAGGATGACCTGCTGGCGCCATCCAGTTGGCCGACAGCACAACCCGCCCCAGCTCGGTCACCCGCGCGGCGGCCAGATTTGTCAGCGCCTCGCCCACAGCCATGCGCGCCGAGGCGGCGTGATTCACCAAGGCAATCGGGGTGCGTTCACCCACCGCCATGGCCTCACCTGTATTGACGTCAAAACTGGTTGCCGTCACCGCCACATCGGCAACCGGCACCTGCCACGGCCCGACAAACTGATCTCGTGCCACCAGACCGGTCACGGAACGATCGCCAATGGTGATCAGAAAGCTCTTGCTGGCGACGGTAGGCAGACGCATCAGACGGTAGGTTGCGTCTTTAATATCTATATTTGCGGTATCAAAAGCTTGTTTCTGGAATGTCTTGTGCTGCACATCGCGCAACATTTTGGGTGGTTTGCCCAGCAACACATCCATGGGCATATCCACCGGGCTGTTATCAAAATGACCGTCACCGACGGTTAAATGCGACGCTTCCGTCGCCTCACCAATCACCGCAAACGGTGCCCGTTCACGCTCACACATGGCTGCGAATTCACCCATGTTCTCAGGCATCACCGCCATTACGTAACGCTCCTGGGATTCGTTACACCAGATTTCCACCGGCGACATGCCCGGTTCGTCATTGGGCACGGCGCGCAGTTCAAATTTGGCACCACGACCGGCATCGTTCACCAGCTCTGGCATGGCATTGGAGATGCCTCCGGCACCCACATCATGAATCGAGACGATGGGATTGTCTTTGCCCCGCTGCCAGCAGCGGTCGATGACTTCCTGGCAGCGACGTTCCATTTCCGGATTGCCACGTTGCACCGAGGCAAAGTCCAGGTTTTCAGCTGAAGAACCGGTCTCCATGGATGAGGCAGCCCCGCCCCCCAGACCAATCAGCATGGCCGGGCCACCCAACACAACCAGTTGCGCACCGGGCGGAATAATATTCTTTTCAACATGCTCGGTGCTAATACTGCCCAGCCCACCTGCCAGCATGATGGGTTTGTGATAACCACGCACCTCATCACCTTCCGAACCCGGCACACGCTCTTCATAGGTGCGGAAATAGCCGTTGATGTTGGGACGACCAAACTCATTATTAAATGCGGCAGAGCCAATCGGCCCTTCAAGCATGATATCCAGCGCAGAGACAATCCGGCCCGGCTTGCCATGATCGGTCTCCCAGGGTTGTTCAGCCCCCGGAATACGCAGATTGGAGACACTAAACCCCGATAGACCAGCCTTGGGCTTGGAGCCACGGCCTGTCGCACCCTCGTCACGGATTTCCCCCCCGGAACCGGTGGCCGCTCCCGAAAAAGGTGAAATGGCAGTCGGGTGATTGTGGGTCTCTACCTTCATCAGAATGGCGATATCCTGTTCGTGATAGCCGTACTGTTTGGTTTCCGGGTCAGGATAGAAGCGCCCTGCCTTGGCCCCTTCAATCACCGATGAATTATCGGAATAGGCCGTCAACACACCTTCTGAATGCAGTTCATGGGTATTGCGGATCATTTTGAACAGGGATTTCTGCTGCGCTTTTGCATCAATAACCCAGTCGGCATTAAAGATCTTGTGACGACAATGCTCGGAGTTGGCCTGGGCAAACATCATCAACTCGATATCATTGGGATTGCGTCCCAGGGCGGTGAAATTTTCCACCAGATAGTCGATTTCATCTTCTGCCAGTGCCAGGCCTAAATCCCGATTAGCCGCCGCCAGGGCATCGCGGCCACCACCAAGAATATCGATGCTGCGCATAGGTCGGGGATCTTCAACCCTGAACAGACCCTCTGCCTCATCCAGACTGAAAAACACCGCTTCAGTCATTCGGTCATACAACAACGGCAAAACAAGATTCAGCTCATCATCATTCAGCGTTGCACCATCAGCCTTGCTCAGGTAATAAACCACGCCGCGCTCCAGTCGATGAATGGCATTCAAGCCACAGTTATGAGCGATATCGGTGGCCTTGGAGGCCCAGGGTGAAATGGTGCCAGGACGGGGTAACACCAACAGTAAATCACCCTCAGGTGATTCAACCTCCAGCTTAGGGCCATATTCCAGCAGCCGCCCCAGCAGCGACACATCTTCGGCGCTAAGCCTTTGTTCCAAATCGGCAAAATGAACAAACTCGGCATAGACATGAGATACCCCGGGCACCTGGGCCTGGATGGTTTCAGTCAGTTTTTGCAGACGAAATGGGGATAAAGCTGGATTACCGCGCAGTTGAAGCATTGCCTGTTCCTGAATCATGACTGGGAAAGGCGGCCATTTTACTTGATTCAGAGGGTCAGAGCGAATCAAAACCGAGTAGCGCCAATACTGCCTCAGGCAGTATTGGCCACACAGTAGCAATGGTTTTATTACAGAGCATCCTCACCTATCCTTTATCTGTAACCAGTGGAATGGTTCAACTCGGAGGGAAGGATATTACCAACATAAGGGGGAGCATATGAAACAATCAACATTCGGAGCACAAGAAACCGTATCTGCTGTTCTGCTTGCATTTCTGCTACTGGCTTTCATTATTTAAGCTCACACAAAAACGGAGACCTTAGGTCTCCGTTTTTGTTTTCATTCTGAGCCTGTTAACACTAGTTATTTTTTGCACCTTGTTCTATCCAGGCTTTAATGACCCTGACTTCATCATCAGACAATGGTGGCGCGCCAAACGGCATCCGCAGATGATCTTTACGAGTCACCATCACCATAAAACTACTGCTAGTCGGAGAGCCTGGCACAATCAAGTTCCCGCCCTGACTGGTACCCGCCATCAAGGCATCATAACTGGTCAGGTCCAGACCACTCTTGTCCGTGCCTTCCCCACCAGTGGTGTGGCACGAAACACAGCGCCACTGAATGACAGGTTCAATGTCACGGGCATAACTGGCTTCGCCACGGGCAGATTTTTTCAGTGAAGCAAAATAGGCAGCCAGATCTTTCAGGTCTTCGTCGCTGAATTTGGCCAGTTGCGCCCCCATGATCGAGGATTTTTTCTTTTTAAAGGCTTCAAGCTTGGCAAGTAATTCTGTCGCATCCCGACCAGCCAAAGCCGTTAACGATTTACTTCCCATACCGTTGTAACCATGGCAACCGGTGCAGTAAAACGCCTTTGCCCCGCCTTTGTAGGCCGAACCATCATCTGCCGACGCAGCTGTCAATCCAACCAAAGTGATCAAACCGGTCACCAGTACAAACAGCATTCTTTTCATTTTTTCCGCCTCTCAAATCATCTACATTCCAAACAGGATCTCACACCGAAACAACCTATTAAAATGATAAGGATTTAGTATCATTCAACGCGAAATCGAAGCCTCATTCTAGCGCGTTTATCTGGGCAAAACAGCAGAATAGTTGAATTTTTTTAGGGCCTTTTACCCCCTACAACAAAATGGTCTTTAACTATACTAGTTCAACCTAGTCGCCAGCAACCTGACGAGAGCCCCCTGGCCAACATGATACTTACCCTCATCAAGCTCAGCCTCAGGCCAGGGCCAGCTACTCAGATCGGCGCAGATGGCATTGACCTCAACCCTGGACTCATTAGCCAGCCCCAAGGCCCGATCCACACCCGCCCGAGCATAATCCATCGTAGCGACCTGCATGCCCTGCCGGGCCAGCCAGACGCCATTACGGCCTTCACCGTCACCACCAGCACTTTCGAACCTGGTGCCAGGCGATGGGTCTGCTGCCTGAGAAAGGCATTGGGTTCCACACCATAAGCAGAACCCTGCTCAGAATAAAGTGCCTGCCAGAATGATTGCTGCATGACCGTTACCTCAACGGCCTATTGCTTGGCGTAGTAGGCCGCAATAGCCTTGATTTCAAGCAAACTGAGCACACCGGCCATGGCCACCATGCTCTTATCCTTACGCAGCCCGTCCTGGTATTCCTTCATGGCGTGAATGATGTAGGACTCTATTTGCCCAGCCAACCGAGGCACACCAGGCATGTCACTATACCCTCGTTCACCGTGACAACGACTACAACGCTCCTGTACCAGGCGGGCAGGGTCGTCAGGCAAATAGGTTTCCACCTGCTGCGCCGTCTGGGCAGAAAAATAGGCCGCCAAGTCTTTAATATCCTGTTCACCAAGCTTTTGCGCCACCCCTTTCATACCGTCATGCTGGCGCTTGCCGCTGGCATAAGCCTTGGTTGCGGCAACTAGGTATGTCTCATCCTGTCCCGCCAGACTGGGAGTTGTCGCCGGATCAGCACTGACACCCTGTTTGCCATGACAGTTGCCGCAACCGACGCTGAGCTGCTCACCCTTTTCCCAGTTGCCCCCGCCCTGACCCGTCCGCGCTACAGGTACCTGCAGCGCATAAAAATAAGCAGCTTTTGCCATATCCGTATCACTGTAAAACGAAACAATATCCTGCATGGCCAAGTGTTGACGTTGACCATGCTGGTAGGCCTGAGTCGCTCTGACAATATATTTCACGTGCATACCTGTCAGGCTGGGCACACCTGCCTTAGTGCTGTTGCCATTTGCACCGTGACAGCCACTACAAGCAGCGGCAATCTTTTCACCATCGGCAAGCGGATTAAAGGCCTTTGCCGATGCAATATCCTTGTGCAGCTGCGACTGCGGTGCCTGGCGACTAAAGTAAGCGGCAATATTGACAATGTTTGTATCTGACAAATGCTGTAGCGGTGCCTGCATCAATTGCGAATGCCGTACACCATCGCGATAGTCCTTGCTGGCCTTAACCAGATACCGAAAAGACTGCCCAGCCAGGTTAGGAATATGAGGATTAAGACTGTTGCCATCATAACCATGACAACCGGCACAGGCACGGGCGGCAACCTTGCCCTTCACTGGATCACCCACTTCGGGCAGCTGGGATTTCTGCGGTGTGCGTGCGGCAAAATAGGCCGCCAGGTTATAGATGTCGGCATCACTTAGGCGGCTCTTAAAGTTGGCCATAATTTCATTGTGACGGCCACCAGACACGTAACTTTTCAGG
Organism: Gammaproteobacteria bacterium; assembly: GCA_024277755.1. GTDB lineage: Bacteria > Pseudomonadota > Gammaproteobacteria > Tenderiales > Tenderiaceae > Tenderia. The sequence goes on from JAJRUN010000070.1 coordinate 7,177, forward strand.
GTAGGAATAAAGTATTCGGCAGGCATGCCATCCAAATTAGGGATGGCCTCTTTTTTCTGATAGCGATTCACCTGACTGTGGCAGGAACGACAACTTTGAACGATGTGCTGCGCCTCACTACGGGCCTTGTCATTCCATAAAATCGAGCGCGATTGCGTATCCGCTACGGCTCCCTGCCACTTGGTTTCAAGACTGGCGTAATACGCTGTGATATCCGCCAAGGCCATGCTATTAAGGTTTTCACTCACCTGTTTCATATCGGCATGATTACGGGCACCATTTCGATAGGCCAGCATAGAGCGGATCAGATACTCTTGCTCCAAACCCGCGATAAACGGTGCACCACTGCGGGCACTGGCGCCATCCAGCCCATGGCACTCGGCACACTGCTTAGCCAGCTGCCAACCCTTACCGGCATCCCCCACTCGCGGCAGTTGTGCCGCCGGTGCAAGCTTGGGATCGGCCACCGCACTGGTAAAAATACTGGCCTGATCACAACCCACCAAGCTCAGCAGCAACACTGCAAAACTAAAATTACGCATCACTTTAAACACCCCAGGCTGCGATTTACTCATCAATCACAGCACAATAGAAGCGCATCTGCACATCATCAGGCAGTTTGTAAAACCACATCTGATAAATCGAGATAAAGAACATCAACCCGAAACTGAGTCCCATCAAGCTGCCACTGCCAATCACAACCCAGGCAAATGGCTCAAAAATTTTGGTGATATACCAGGACGCCACATCGATAATAATCGAGATAAACGGCGTGATAATGATAGCGATTTTAAGCCACTCCTGGCGAATATAGGCATGAATAAAAATGCCTGCCACAATAAAGAAAATAAAGGTCAGACCAAATAGATGGATATGTGAAACACGCACCAGGCTGAACATATCCACGCCGCGATCTTCCTCCGCGGTCTGCATTACCCCCTTGTGACTCTCGAGGCTGGGCAAATGTGGATTACGGTTGTTATGGCAGGTGATACAACGGTTATCAAAGATTTCTTTAACATCATCCTGGTATTCTTTTTCACTGGCACCAGCTTGCACCCAGTTAATAATTTTCAGGTTTTCATCCGCCGGCAACATGCCCGACATCGGCCCCTTTAGGGCAGACTCCAGTTTGGTTCCACTCTTGGTGCCACTATAGGCAATCGCAATATCCTTTACGGTCAGCATCGGGTTGCCATCGCGACCATGATGCGAGGCAAAAATATAGATCATGGCAAAGGCATACCCCAAGCCAAGCACACACAATGTACTGGTGTAAAGAACACGTTGCACCAGTGGCAGGTGCGAGAAATGGAGAGAAAAGCGCTGAGACATGTTAAACCTTCAAAGATTGCTGCTAAAAACCGTCGACCAATGCGACTCATGATGACAGGGATTTATTTAAGCTTGATGACTTACTAAATCGCTGGGTATTATCTCACAATTTAGTTAGAAACGTTCTATCAAAACACTCAACAATCACAGCCAAACGACATATTATTTCCCCAAACGGGGCAATAGTCGCTTATTTTTTTTGCGTCGCCAGTTTTAACAACAGCAGCGTCAACGGTGTGCCATGCAGGAACAGGTCGAAGATGTCGATAGGTTTGCTCAATTCAGCCGCAAACAGCATGCCAAGCTTTTGCCACAGGTGCGGTTCTGGTGAAATAGGCGCAAGAGCCAATGCAATTGCAACAATGCTTAATGGCACAAGCGGTATTTTATTCAACCAGGACATAATCACTCTTTAATTCTTGATGACGAACAAAGGCTGTTCGTATGAAGGCCGAGATTACAGCCCCCAAAATAATTTCCGGCTAAGGCAACTTCATACCCAGCCTTTTGGCCACTTCTTCATAGGCCTCTACCACTCCCCCCAGACCTTGACGAAAACGATCCTTATCTAGCTTTTCGCGCGTTTCAGCATCCCAAAGCCGGCAACCATCGGGGCTGAATTCATCACCCAGCACCACCTCACCGTGAAACAGGCCAAACTCCAATTTATAGTCCACCAATAGCATGCCGGCATCGGCAAACAATTTCTTCAACACATCGTTGACCTTGTAGGTGAGTTCTTTCATCCTGACCAGGTCAGGAGCCTTGGCCCAACCAAACGTCTCGACGTGAGATTCGTTGATCATCGGGTCATGCAGGGCGTCATCTTTTAGAAATAGTTCGTAGGTAGGCGGATTTAGATCCATACCTTCTGCCACTCCAAGTCGACGACAGATGCTTCCTGCGGCAATATTGCGCACCACACATTCAACCGGCATCATATCGAGTTTTTTCACCAACACCTCTTTGTCTGACAGCAGCTTTTCCACATGCACAGGAATACCGGCCTCTGCCAGTTTATTCATAATAAAGACGTTGAAATGATTGTTGACCATGCCCTTTCGAGCCAGTTGTTCCACCTTCTCACCATCAAAAGCAGAAGTGTCGTCACGGAACTCCAGAATCAGGCGGTCGGGATCATCGGTAAAATAGACGGATTTGGCCTTACCAGCATAGAGCTCTTCGCGTTTTTCCATTGTTCTTAAACCTCTTGAATTCGTTGCAGCGCATTATACAACGTCGCGCCATTCCAGGCCTGCATCCTGTTCAGCAACACCTATCCAGTCAACGTCACAACCCAACACATTGGCCAATGCCTGTTGAGCCAATTGAGGCTGGTTATTTTCTTCGCTCAAATGAGCCGCCACCAGATGTTGTAACTTGCTGTGATCCAATCGCCCCAGCAACTCCGCCGACTGCAGGTTGCTCAGGTGGCCATGTCGTCCGCCGACACGCCGTATCAATGAGGGCGGATAACTCCCCTGCTGCAACATCTCCGTGTCATGATTGCACTCCAACAGCAGCGCATCACAACCGCTTAGTTGTTGCTCAATATGAGGCGTCCAACAACCAACATCAGTAAGCACCCCCAAACGGCGCGCACCATCACTAAAGACAAATTGAGCTGGCTCCCAGGCATCATGGGGGACTGGGTAAGGCAACAACTCCATACCGTTGATGGCAAAATTTTCATGGCTATTAAACAAACATAACTCAGGCAATTTACCAAGACGTGGATGGCGGGCCGTGCCAGGGGTCATCCACACCGGAAGATTGTAGCGCCGTGCCAGTGGGCCAACCCCCTTGATGTGATCGCCATGTTCGTGGGTGACAATGATGGCACTCAGGTCTGCCGGTGTTTTGCCTAGCCGCGCCATGCGTTTTTCGACATGCACGGTGGCAAAGCCACAATCCAGCAAGATCAGAGTGCCATCAACCTCAACAAGCGTGCCGTTACCACGACTACCGCTGCCGATTGAGGCAAAACGCATCTGCTTTATTTGGCCTGGCCAGCGTCTTGAGGTGCCAACAGCTCATCAGGCAGATTCACGGGAGGCGTGATATCGACCGGATCCACGTTCTTCACCTGAGGCACAGCAAACCTCTCTACCCCCTGAGGTTGTTGCATGCCTGCGGGTATTTTCAGCGGTGCGATAATCTCGCTTTGACGATAAAGCAGACGTTTTTCTTCCGCCACACTACAACCCTGCGATGATAATACGAGCAAAACCAATACGGCCAAACCGGCCTGAGATTGTTTTATATTCATACAGGGCTAGATAACACCGGCTTGGCGCATGGCCTGGCGCAGAGTTTCATGATGCTGTTCAGAGAGTTTGGTCAGCGGCAAGCGAATACCGTGCCCCATCAAGCCCATCTCCGCCACCGCCCATTTGACTGGAATAGGATTGGCCTCCAAAAACAAAAACTCATGCAGGCCAGCCAGTGGTTCATCCAGTTTCTCAGCTGTTTCAGTATCGCCTGTAGTCGCTGCAGCACACATCTCGTGCATGGCACGCGGAGCAACATTTGAGGTTACTGAGATAACCCCCTTGCCTCCCATCAGCATCAGTTCACGGCAACTGGCATCGTCACCGCCATAAACATCGAGACTATCGCCACAGGCATCGAGAATTTCCTGAGCCCGCTGTAAATCCCCCGTCGCTTCTTTGATGCCAATAATATTCGGGATTTTGGATAACCGTTCGACAGTCTCTGACAGCAGGTCACAGGCCGTGCGGCCAGGCACATTGTAGAGAATCTGCGGTATGGCCACCGCTTCGGCTAGTGCTTTGTAGTGTTGATAAAGGCCTTCCTGGGTCGGCTTATTGTAATAAGGTGTCACCAATAAGCTGGCATCGGCACCCGCTGCCATCGCCGCCCTGGTCAAATCAATGGCTTCACGAGTACAGTTTGAGCCTGTGCCGGCAATAACAGGCACCCGACCGCGCACCAGGTCCACAGTTTTGCGGATCACGGTGCAGTGATCTTTCTCATTCAAAGTGGGTGATTCACCTGTTGTTCCCACCGAAACGATAGCATCAGTGCCGTTCTCGATATGAAATTCCACCAGACGCTCAAGGGCCTCAAAATCAAGGCCACCATCATCGTGCATAGGTGTTACCAGGGCCACCATGCTGCCGTGAAACATAGACAGTTCTCCACACTACAGAAAAACGCCCATGGTACTTCTGGGCAAGCCATAAGACAAGCCCGTTCCCCCCCTCTGCAATCTGGCGTATGATTATTTTTTAGCTTTTAAAATCAATCACTGAAAGTAGTTATAACCCATGTCAAAACACCTAGTAATTACCGCAGTCGGCGATGACCGCCCCGGCATTGTCAACGATCTGACCAAACATATCTCCGGCAGCGGCTGCAATATAGCCGATAGCCGCATGAGTATCCTTGGGGGTGAGTTCGCCTTGATTCTTCTACTCTCAGGCAACTGGAGTGACATCGCAAAAATTGAAGAGTCCCTCCCTAGGGCCGCCAATGAACTGGGGCTAAGCGTGACCATCAAACGTACTGAACCACGCAGCCATCAAGGCAACCTGTTGAACTATCATGTTGACGCCCTGGCAATGGATCAACCAGGTCTGGTTCACAAGGTAACCGAGTTTTTTTCCAGCCGCAGTATTAATGTCGAATGCCTCAATACTGATTCATATAATGCGGCTCACACCGGCACACCGATGTTTTCAATCACCATGACCGTGAGCATCCCAGCCGAACAGTCGATTTCCCAAATCAGGGAGCAATATATGGATTTCTGTGATGCGATGAATATGGACGGTGTGATTGAACCAGCTCGCAGCTAAAGCTGCAAAAATTAGGGAGGAGACAAAATGAGCCGTATTGAAATAGGCAAAAAAGTACCTGACTTTGAACTTCCGGCAACAAGCGAGCAAAGTATCAAGCTTTCAGATCTCAGAGGTAAAAACGTAGTGCTCTACTTCTACCCCAGAGACAGCACCCCAGGCTGCATAAAGGAAGGACAAGCTTTTCGTGATGATCACCGCAAATTTTCCCGTGCCAAGACCATTATTTTGGGGGTATCTCGCGACAGTGTTAAGTCACACGAAAATTTCAAGACAAAACAGGCTTTTCCTTTTGAACTGCTGTCAGACAAGGATGAAGAAGTTTGCAGTCTGTTCGACGTCATCAAACTAAAAAACATGTACGGAAAACAGGTTAGAGGCATCGAACGCAGCACCTTTCTGATCGACGCTGATGGCGTACTGCAACATGAGTGGCGAAAAATCAAGGTAGACGGTCACTCTGAAGTAGTTTTGGCTGCGGCCAAAGAACTGAACAAATAAATAAAGCGGGAGACACAAAGCGCTATGCCCAACAAATCGATGCGCAATCAAAGTGAAAAACGTTTTTTTGTTTTGGATACTAACGTGCTGATGCATGACCCAAGCTGCCTCTATCGCTTTCAGGAACACGATATCTTTTTACCGATGGTGGTTCTAGAGGAACTGGACAAGAACAAACGTGGCCACTCTGAGGTTGCCCGCAACGCTCGTCAGGCCAGTCGAGTGATGGAAGAACTCATTGTCGGAGCCAAGAAAAAAGATATCGAAAACGGTATCAAACTGCCTGAACCAACCAATAGCAGTTTTGTTAGCGGGCACGTCTTCTTCCAAACCCGCCACCTTGCCTATGATCTTCCAGCCAGCTTGCCTGGCAATGTTCCCGACAACAACATTCTCGGTACTGCACTGGCACTTCAAAAATCACGCTCCGATGTCAAAGTAATCATTGTTTCAAAAGACATCAATCTTCGCATCAAAGCCGCAGCACTCGGCATCCTGGCTGAAGACTATCAAGATGACCAGGTCCTGGAAGACCTTAGTCTGCTCTATACAGGTAAAGATGAACTTGATGCAGATTTCTGGGAGAAACACGGCGACAATTTAAAATCATGGAAAGCTGAAGGCAATACCTTTTATAAAATTACAAGCAACGACCTGGAAACCTGGCATCCAAATCAACTGATATATGACGCGGCTAAAAATGGCATTGAAGCAACCGTTAGAGAAATTGACAATGGTGTCGCCACTCTTGAACTTAACAAAAACTTTTATTGCTCACATCATTCAGTTTGGGGAATTCACGCCCGTAATCGCGAACAAAACTTTGCCCTTAACCTGTTAATGGACCCAGAAGTGGATTTTGTTAGCCTGCTTGGCCAGGCAGGAACGGGGAAAACATTACTGACACTTGCCGCTGGTCTTGCCCAGGTTCTGGATGAACAACGCTACAATGATATTATCGTTACTCGTGCGACCGTCCCCATGGGCGACGACATTGGTTTTCTACCCGGTACCGAAGAAGAAAAAATGGCGCCGTGGATGGGCGCATTGATGGATAATATGGAAGTCCTCTCTAGCGGTGAAGGTGGAGAGTGGGGCCGAGCCGCAACCAATGACCTGTTGCGCAACCACATTAAGATCCACTCCATGAACTTCATGCGCGGCCGCACATTCCTAAAAAAGTTTGTGATTATAGATGAGGCGCAGAACCTGACTTCAAAACAGATGAAGTCGCTTATAACCCGAGCAGGACCAGGCACCAAGGTTGTCTGTTTAGGCAATATTGCGCAGATCGACACACCGTATTTAACCGAAACAACCTCCGGGCTAACCTTTGCTGTTGATCGCTTTAAAAACTGGCAAAATAGCGGTCACATCACTTTAGTAAGTGGTGAACGTTCTCGATTGGCAGACTTTGCGGCGAATAACTTGTAGCATCATCCGCTGTATGTTGGTGGTACGACAGTATCATCAATCACCTTGGGCCAGGCCTCTAACACAGCCATCACCAGGGTTGCCAAAGGAATAGCAAAAAACACCCCCCAAAACCCCCAAAAGCCGCCGAAAATAAGAATCGCTATAATGATCGCAATTGGATGCAGGTTAACCGCTTCGGAAAACAACCACGGCACCAACACGTTTCCATCAATCGCTTGAATAACCAGGTAAGCAAGTGCTAAGTAGGCAAAATCACCACTCCAGCCCCATTGAAAGAAACCAATCAACAACACTGGCGCAGTAACAACCACAGCCCCAATGTAAGGCACAACGACAGAAAGCCCAACCGCAGCACCAAGCAGACTGGCATAGTTAAGCCCCATAACAGCAAATACAATATAGGAAACAATTCCAACCACCATAATTTCAGCAAACTTACCACGCACGTAATTACCAATCTGCCTGTCCATTTCACGCCACACACGCAATGAAACACCCCGCTCCTTAGGCATATATCGCGTTATCCAATCAACAATCTTCTTCTTATCCTTCATAAAAAAGAACACCAGCACCGGCAACAAAATCATGTAAACCAGCATTGTAAAGAGTGTAGAAATCGAAGCCAAAGAAAATGACAAGACCCCCTGCCCCATTTCTGTTAAACCTGAGCGAATTGCCGACATAATCTCCTTCACTTGATCTTCACTGAACACATGCGGATACAGTTCAGGTAGACGTAAAAGTGATTGTTGACCTTCCGACACCATATTCGGTATCTCCTGCACCAACTGAGCGACCTGTTTTGATAGTAGAGGGACTAAACCAAAAAACAGAAACAACAAAAATGTAACAAAAACCAGAAACACCAGCATTACGGCGAAAAAACGCTTCATACCTCTAAATTCAAGAAGGCGAACAATACCCTCTAGCAAATAGGCAATGACAACGCTAGCCAGAACTGGCGCAAGCATGTCACCAAAGAAAATTACAACAGTGAAGCCAAGCAGCAATAGTACCGCTAGAATCACACCTTCCGGATCCGAAAAATACTTTGTAAACCAGCGACCTAATAAATTTTCCATTTAGCCTTTAACCCTAAGCATGTCTGCCGTGACATTCGCACAAAACGATTTACAAGGCAAATACTCAGGCCACCATAGTCAGCATCTAACAAAAATATGCATCAAGAACGATTCCGTCACCAACACTTAATCCTAATTTTTCGGCTGAACTGCCACAATTAACAGCAAGCTCGACCAAATTAACCGAATTCTCATACTGAATATTCCGACCCATTCCTATCACCCGTTCTGGAACATGGTGATCACTGATTCTGCTTTTATCCGACCATTTTTCTGGTTTTCCAGAATCAGTGATCGGACATTTTCATAACCCTTCCTAACACGTTGATTTAACTCGTACACTGCCACTCTATCTGCCTTTTTGGCAGGGAATATCAACAGTGGCACAACATAGGTTATCAATGCGTAAAATTACGACATTCTGCGGCTTCGTCATGAAGCCAAGTTGAGCTATAGGGGCATCGCTCAGGCGCTCAATATTGGCTATGGCACGGCGGTCGAGTACCTTACTCGTGCCAAACAAGCCGTGCTTGGCTGGCCTATCCGTAACCGCTCAACAAACCCCATCTAACAATGCCACTACATCATTGCTATCGTTTTGATTTCAACATCATCAAGGCGAAGCACATGACATCGACTCAGAAAAAAGCATTCTGGTAACAGCACATTCAGGACTGGCAAAAAGGTAAGCTGCCACAGAAAGTGTATTGCGAGCAACAAAACATTTCTTTTGCTAGCTTTGGTTATTGTCGGACTCGTTTGAATCGATTGAAAATTCCGCCGAAAAAGCTGCTGCCCATCAAAATAACACGGCC
>JAJRUN010000071.1 GCA_024277755.1 Gammaproteobacteria bacterium
ATTTTTCCTTGTTCCGCACTCACCTGAGCGAATTTCAACAGCCTGTTAGAAAAGAAATGAACAATCAATCATCGGGAATATTCAAAAAATGCTCACGATAATATTTCAATTCATTGATCGAATCCAAAATGTCATCCATGGCCAGATGCGCACCCTTTTTAACCACGCCCTTCGACAGAGCGGGCGCCCAACGCTTGACCAACTCTTTCAGTGTGCTGACATCCAAATTACGGTAATGAAAATAGTCTTCCAGCTCAGGCATGTAGTTATACAGAAAACGACGATCTTGGCAGATACTGTTGCCACAGATGGGTGAGGCATTGGCCGGCACATATTGACGTAGAAACTCGATGGTTTGGCGTGAGGCTTCCGCCTCGCTGATGTCGCTATTCTTTACCCGCTCAGTCAAACCGGAATTTCCATGCTGGCGGGTATTCCACTCATCCATCCCAGCCATCAGCTCGTCCGACTGGTGAATGGCCAGCATGGGCCCCTCGGCCAAGATATTCAAATTTGCATCGGTCACAATGGTCGCAATCTCGATGATCCGATCTGTATCAGGGTTCAGCCCCGTCATTTCCAGATCGATCCAGATCAGGTTGTTAGGATTTTGTGACATATTCGCCTCTATCTATGAATTATTTCGACTATTCTAGCAAACATCGGGAACTCGCATCGATCACGGTGATACCTAACGGGTCTTTATTCCTGTAAAAACAAAAACACCTTACGGCGATGCTTTGTAATTAGTGTTAACAGACCATAAATAACTGGGTTAGAATGTGTTCACAATAACCGCTTACCCCTCCCGTATTGGAGTTGTGATGAAAAAGATACTTGCAAGCGTATTGCTCGGCCTGCTCAGCATCAGCATCAGCCCAATATATGCCTCGGAACACCCCGGCCAGAAACTGCTTGATGATGGTTGTCAGCAATGCCATAACAACGGCATGTTCAGTCGCCCCAAAAGTATTTTACAATCGTACCCTGAACTACAAGCACGGGTGGAATTTTGCGATTCCGCTGCCAATACCCACTGGACAGAGCAGCAATTTCGGCAAGTTATTGAATATTTAAACGACACCTACTACAAATTCCCTAAATAGGCTCAGCCAACACTTTATGTCTCGTAAACGTCGCCCCCACCGGGCACAACACGCCGTTCACAAACAAGGCGCTGTAGAAGGATCACTGAGCGGGCTGGTTGTTGCCCGTTATGGTGCCAAGGTTGATGTTGAAGATGATGAAAAGGGCGAGGTCGTACGCTGTACTTCCCGTCGAAAATTTGGTGCCGTCGTCTGTGGTGACCGGATCACCTGGCAAAAAACACACGACAACGAAGGCATCATCAGCAGTGCGCTACCTCGCTCCAGCCTGCTGGCCCGCCCTGATGATATCGGCCGCGATAAACCCATTGCCGCCAATATCACCCAAATCATTATCGTTATCACGGTCAAGGCCCTGAACAACGAAGATTACTACCTTTACCACAATCTGATCGATCGCTACATTGTTGCCGCCGAATATCTAAACATTACCCCATTGATTGTTATCAACAAGATGGATCTATTGAACGATATTGAGCGGGAACAGGTCAATCGCGACCTGAAGCCCTACCATGAAATTGGCTATCAGGTGATCTATACCAGCACCACGCTGGAACACGGCATGGAGATGCTGGAGCAACAGCTCAAGGATCATACCAGTGTGTTTGTCGGTGAGTCTGGTGTTGGCAAATCCTCGATCATCCAAACCCTGCTCAAGGATCTGAATATTCGTATTGGTGAGGTCTCAGCCTCCAGCGGCAAGGGCAAACACACCACCACCACCACGGCCCTGTTTCACCTGCCCTGCGGTGGCAATCTGATCGACTCCCCCGGGGTACGGGAGTTTGGCCTGTCCAAGATCGAGGTCGCCGAACTCGCCTACAGTTTTATTGAGTTTCGCCCACATATCGGGCTTTGTAAATTCAATAACTGCATGCATAAGTCAGAACCGCAATGCGCTGTAAAAGCCGCCGTCAAGGCTGGCGAGATCAACCAGCAACGCTATGACAATTATCTGGCCATATTTGAGGCCTTAGCCATACAGCCCAGACTGACATAAGGCCAAATTTATTTGGAACTTGGAGGCGGCAGCGTTGAAATATCTATTTTCAACAGACCTGCCAATTGTGCCGAGTTAGCCACAACATCGGCCAGGGTGAACTGGTCCAACACACCCAGAAAGGCCGATCTTGCCGCCTTAAGACCTTTGATCAAAATACACCCCGGTGCGATGGGGCAGGTATTATTTTTCTTGTCAAAACACTCAACCAGATCAAAGTTGGGTTCGGTGCGACGTACCACGTCACCAATATTGATATCACTGGCAGGGTGCGCCAACATCAAACCACCCCCACGACCGCGGCTGGTATTGATATAACCCATGCCGGCTAGGTTATGCACCACCTTCACCAGGTGATTACGGGAAATATCATAACTATCAGCAATCTCAGAAATAGTGGCCTGTCGATCTGGGCGCAGACCTAAAAAAATCAAAACCCTTAATGAGTAATCGGTATAAAGTGTTAACTGCATGGTATTTACTCGCTCGCGGGTTCAATCAGCATGGCGGCAGATAATATCATTAAGCCACGCGCTATCAAGATTCCCTTACCCTGACTTCTATGCTCTATCCGGGCCTGTTGATCGCCGTTGATCATTTTCTTTATGGTCAGTATCTGCAAAATATACAGTGCATACAACACCAGCACCAAAATGAAGTGGGTCCAGATCATAAAGGAAAATATTTCTTCCTGTTCGATCAATCGTTTATAAAAATCCTTGGTCATGATCAGATATACGGGGAACAGTATATCCAGCAACATGATCGAGGCCATCACCGGCACATGAATAATCCGCTTCTTGGCCCAGAAGAAAGCAAGCACCATCAGCAGATAGGTACCCGCAACAAAGATTAAACTACCACTCAGCATTATTTATTCCTTAAACACATTAAGCAAAACACAGGCTAAGTGATGGTCTGACGACCCGCCAAAGCATGGGACAAGGTACCACCATCCACATATTCCAACTCACCCCCCATCGGCACACCTCGGGCGATACGACTGGCAAACAACTTATGACTGCGAGCCAACTCGGCAATATAGTGAGCCGTAGCCTCACCCTCAACCGTTGAGTTAGTCGCCAGAATAACCTCGTTTAATTCACCCTCGGCCATACGGTTGGACAACAAATCCAGGCCAATGTCGCCTGGGCCGATTCCATCCAAAGGAGATAGGTGTCCCATCAGCACAAAATACAGGCCGCGATAGATCCCTGACTGCTCGATCACCGCCACATCAGTGGGCATCTCTACTACGCACAGCAGGCTGCGATCGCGGCCCTGATCTTCGCAAATAGCACAGATCTCATGCTCGGTAAGCACACGACAGGAGGCGCAATGTCCAACCTTGTCTGCCGCCTCTGCCAATACTGAGGCCAAACGGCGTGCGCCGTCACGGTCTCGCTCAAGCAAGTAATATGTCATCCGCTGAGCCGACTTCGGACCCACGCCCGGCAGACACTTCAAGGCATCAATCAGGGCGTCGATCAATGAAGTTTGACTCATACCTATAGCGCCATCATAAAAATTGAATCTCTCAAGCATAAAAAACAGGGGGCATATCTACCGCCCCACTGTTTCGATCACAGCAACTTCACCACATAAATGGTGGGATGCAACACTAGAATGGGAGTTTCATGCCTGGTGGCAGATTCATGCCCTGAGTCATACCTGACATACGCTCTTGTGATTCTTTCTCGACCTGACGCACTGCATCGTTAACCGCGGCGGCCAGCAGGTCTTCCAGCATTTCCTTATCTTCTTCCATCAAGCTAGGGTCGATGGATACTCGGCGCACATCATGTCGACCGGTCATAACCACACTGACCATCCCCCCCCCCTGCATTACCTGTTACTTCCATGCTTGCCAGCTCCTCCTGAGCCTTCTGCATGTTTTCCTGCATTTTTTGCGCTTGCTTCATCAAGCCGCCTAAACCTTTCATATCAACCTCTTTTCTGTTGCTTAAAGCTACTATTTCAACCTAAGTTTAATCGACAGGTCGTACCGAATTGGGTACGACCTGCGCATCAAATACATCTTGTATTTTCTGTACATTGGGATCAGCCTGAATGGCATTCTCTGCCGCCTGCTGCCGATCCTCGACCACCTTTTGCTGCCTGGCCGCCGGAGTGAACACCGGACGTTCAGCTGAGACAAATTCCAACCGAATCGGTTCACCATAATATTTCTGCAGGGCATCCTGCAAACGCTGTTCGATCGCCTTACTGCGCATCACTGCATTTTTAGCTGACTGGACCAGACGCACAAGCCCACCTTCTTTCGACTCCAGCGTTGAATTGGCAGCCAACTGGTACACCATACCATTCAAGCCCATCTGTTCAACAAGCTCATGCCAGGCCCCACCTTCGGCGACAGGGGTGACTGGTTCATCGGGCTTTTGAGGCGATGGCGGCTCGCTAGCTACAGGACGAACGCCAGATGCCGACTGCGCCAGTACCGGTACACTCGGTTCAGTACTTGCCACAGGCCGCTGTTTTTTGCCTACAGGCTGTTCCAATACCCCATCGGGACGAAATGCCAGCATGCGTAACATCAACATCTCAAAGCCGCCTCGCAAATCCGGAGCCAAAGGTAGGTCTCGCCGTCCCATCAAACCTATTTGATAGTATAATTGTACATCTTCCGCCATCATACGCTTGGCCAAGGCCATGATTGACTCGAAATCTGGGGTGTTAGTATTAGCAGAAGGCACCACCTGTGCCAGGGCGATCTTGTTCAATACGGAGAGCAATTCAGCCAAAACAGCGTTAAAATCCAGCCCCTGTTCTGCCAGGGCATTCACCGTCGCCAGAATGCCCACGCCATCCTGATCAAGCAGACCCTGTAACAGTTTGTATACATAGGTTCGGTCAATACTACCAAGCATCGTACGCACTTCGGCATCGGTAAGGCGGCCTGCGCCATAGGCAATCGCCTGATCCAGTAAGCTCAGGGCATCGCGCATACTGCCATCAGCACCTTCTGAAATCTGTATTAGGGCCGGTTTCTCAAAGGCGACCCCTTCTTCAGTCAAGACATATTCAAGATGACCAGCAATCATCTCGGGGGCCATACGCTTAAGATTAAACTGCAGACAACGCGACAGAATTGTTACTGGCAGTTTCTGCGGTTCGGTGGTTGCTAGCAAAAATTTAACATGGGGTGGCGGCTCTTCCAGCGTTTTCAGCAGCGCATTAAAACTATGCGATGACAGCATGTGTACTTCATCGATCAGATACACCTTATAGCGGCCGCGTGTCGGTGCATATTGCACATTTTCCAACAACTCGCGCGTATCTTCAACCTTGGTTTTTGAGGCTGCATCAACCTCGATCAAGTCAATAAACCGGCCTTCATCAATTTCTCGACAGGCGCTGCATACACCGCAGGGCTGTGACCCCAGGCTCTGTTCGCAATTCAAGGATTTGGCAAAAATACGGGCAACCGTGGTCTTTCCCACACCTCGCGTTCCTGTAAATAGGTAGGCGTGATGCAGGCGATCGTTATCAAGCGCATTGATCAGGGCCCGCAGCACATGCTCCTGCCCCACCATCGCAGGGAAGGTTTTAGGCCGCCATTTGCGTGCCAGAACCTGGTAACTCATCAGCAGCCCCTAACGGATTGGGTAGTAAAGTAGACAAACATAAGGCCTGATTCTAACCCAAAACGGTCAGTGATACACGAGCAAAAAGGAATAGAAATGAAGAAGTTATAGGTGGCGGCCCACGCCCGCCGCTCCTCGGCACACGAATCCATCACTACCGTTGCTCCCTTCCGGGCCTGGCGGAGTTCGCGATGTATCGTTGCGAGGTGACCGACGTGAACCACCATAAACTTGTTGATTCTGGCAATAATCAAGCCAGATTCAGAAGACGCGAAATTCTAACACAGGCAACGGAGAAAAAACATCCATCAGATAAAACACTTATGAATTTTCTCCGGTTTTCGCCCCACCACCCTTTTCCTGCCTAGTAACGGCCGTGTGTTTTATTGATGTAATTTGAAAGCTGCTCGGTCTCTTGGTTCATACGCAATAAATTCATGTGTGTAATCCGAAACAGGGCGCGCATTACTTTGTACACAATACGAGGATACTCCTCCAGCATAGCCTCAAAGGCCGCCGGCTCTAGGGTGTATACCACCGCATTGCCATTGGCCTTCAGCGTTGCCTTACGCGGTGTACGATCCACAAACGCCCGCGTACCCGCCACCTCACCCCCGGTCATTGTGTACACCTTTTTCTGCACCCCCTCGGTTTCACTGAGCACATCTAGCTTGCCCTCGATCAATACAAACAAGGTTGTTTCGGTGCCCGCCTCGCTGACCAATAACTCAGCATCCTTCAGGCTGACCACATCCATCGACTGACTGAGAATCTCACATTCCTTGTAAGTCAGCTCCCCACCCAGTGCTGACGCACCAAGCTTCTCAAAATCAGATTTATTGCTCATTGATTCCTCTCTCCTTGATTAAAATTCTATGCTCGCACCCTGTTTAACGTACGAATGTTTCAAAATCTTTACTTAACCCCATTTACATCATAAGGTTATGCCTCATTGATCAGACTCAAGAATGTATCTTGATGACATATAATGTTCAACAGGCAATCCAGCCCCTATTCTGACATTCTCGATAAGGAGATAAAATAAAATGGCCGCAACAGTAGACGAACTTACGGTTGAGTATTCCGAAGGTGACCAGCTTCTGGTTAAAGAGCTGGACAAAAAAGTACTCACTAAAGGTGCGTGGGCGACGCTGATGTACCGCTATCAGGACTGGGATGTTAAGGCAGATGACTGGGGCAAGGAAAAATTCACCATCCGTCGCTACCAAAAACGCAATGGCGAATACATGCAGAAATCAAAATTCAATATTTCCAGCGTTGATCAGGCCAAATCAATTGTAGAAGCTCTACAAGAATGGACTAAAGACAGCTAACCCGACCTGCTTTATCGTTGACTGCCTGAGTTTCCTCAGGCAGTTAACAACAAAAAGCCCTGAATACCATAGTACTCAGGGCTTTTTTTGGTCAGGGTGAATCACCCTGTCGCAATAACTGTCTTACAGAGCAGACAGATACTTAGCGATTGCAGCAGCTTCATCATCAGTCACGCTCTTAACCGCACCGGCCATCATGCCAGATTTACCTGAAGCACGTTTGCCATCACGAATCAGCTTGAACTGTTCAGCGATGTATTTTTCCTGCTGACCAGCCAAACGAGGACCGATTGCACCCATTGCATTTGGCGCATGACAACCTGCACAGCCTTTAGCTTTGAACAGTGCGCCGCCGTCTGCAGAAGCAGCAGTAGAAAACATCATAGGAACAGCAATTACAGCTGCAGAAACAATACCAGAAAGTAACTTCATTCTAAATTCCCCTCAAAATTTATCTTTAGATAACACATTTAACAGTAACGACCAAAGAGCGCAAACCATTACAAAAAAACAGATAATGTGGCTCCCCTCCGTAAAGGTCGAATTTAATGATGACTGAAAAAATAGGGTTTGTAAATAATGTTCTTGATAGGTTCTGAACAAAGGCTGAATAAATTAAAAAAAGTGGTTTTTATACGATAAATACCCATACATTTTTGAAGGCTAA
>JAJRUN010000072.1 GCA_024277755.1 Gammaproteobacteria bacterium
CCAACTGAACTACCACTCCACACTTTAACTTTTAAAATGTTTGGTGGGTGTTGAGGGACTTGAACCCCCGACATTCGCCTTGTAAGGGCGACGCTCTCCCAACTGAGCTAAACACCCTTGTTCAAAAGAGCGCTCAGTTTACAGCATCTTTTAGCGCTTTACCAGCCTTAAATGCAGGAACTTTTGCAGCCTTAATTTGAATAGTTTCGCCAGTCTGTGGGTTACGACCAGCACGCGCTGCACGCTCACGCACAGTAAAGGTACCAAAACCAATCAAAGAAACATCGTCCTGCTTTTGCATTGCCGTTGTAATGGTACTAACAATTGCATCAATAGCACGTCCTGCTTCTGCTTTAGTCATTTCTGCATGCTCAGCAACTGCTTCAATCAATTCTGCTTTATTCACTACGAATACTCCTATGTAAAATCATCATTCATACACTGCCAAGAACAGGTATGAAACTAAAAAATTCTCTTGGCTATCCCGCCATCATAAAATCAACGGTAAACATCCTTAGCGTAACGTTCAAATCAAACGCTAAACCCAAACACTGATAGTGTGTAGCAACTTAGGAATGTCTATTTTCTATTTATTATTTACCGACCCTATATGGATCAGTTAAGTAGAGCTGAATTTTATACTTTTGTCAGCAAGGAATGTCAAGCATATAACGATATCAACGCTCTTATTTAATGGTGCCTAACCTCTTCTTGCTTTGCTTTTTTGGCTTTTGAAACTACTTTTTTTCCTGCTGAATCATGCAAATCTGTTTCGGGCATACGCTGCAAGGCAAGCTGCAGCACCTCATCAATCCATTTCACAGGGTGGATAGCTAATTGTTCCTTGATGTTCTTTGGGATTTCCGCCAAGTCTCTTTCATTCTCGCTTGGAATTATGACTGTTTTAATTCCACCACGATGTGCCGCCAAAAGTTTTTCTTTCAAACCGCCAATCGGCAACACCTCTCCACGCAAGGTAATTTCACCGGTCATCGCCACCGTTGCCTTGACTGGAATTTGGGTCAAAATAGAGACCAAGCTAGTACACATACCGACCCCTGCGCTTGGTCCATCTTTTGGAATTGCACCTTCAGGCACATGAATATGAATATCCTGTTTTTGATAAAAGTCTTCGTCTAAGCCAAATGTTTCTGCGCGACTCCTGACCACTGTCATCGCCGCCTGTACGGACTCCTGCATCACCTCACCCAACTGCCCTGTAATAGTCAGTTTGCCTTTGCCAGGCACGATGGCGGCCTCAATAGTAAGTAACTCACCGCCAACCTCTGTCCATGCCAAACCAGTCACCTGTCCAACCTGATCATTCTCTTCAGCTTCACCAAAACGGAAGCGTTTCACTGCCAGGTATTTTTCCAGATTTCGAGGTGTTATCGAGATTTTTTTCGCCGCCTTGTCCTTGCTTTGCAATAAAATACTTTTCACTACCTTACGACAAATTTTGGAAATCTCACGTTCAAGACCACGCACACCTGCCTCGCGGGTGTAATAACGAATCACGTCACGAATAGCCGCCTCGCCAATTGCAATCTCACCTTCCTCCAGACCATTGGCTTTGATCTGTTTAGGCACGAGATAACGTTGTGCAATATTGAGCTTTTCGTCCTCCGTATAGCCAGATAAACGAATAACCTCCATCCTATCCAGTAACGGTCCCGGGATATTCATGCTATTTGATGTCGCAACGAACATAACATCAGAAAGGTCGTAATCAACTTCCATGTAATGATCGTTAAAACTGTTATTTTGTTCTGGATCAAGCACCTCAAGCATTGCTGATGACGGGTCACCACGAAAATCCATCGCCATCTTATCTATTTCATCCAACAGAAACAAAGGATTACGAACCTTCACCTTCGACATATTCTGGATGATTTTGCCCGGCATAGAACCAATATAGGTACGACGATGGCCTCGAATCTCGGCCTCGTCACGCACACCTCCCAGAGACATACGCACAAACTCACGCCCAGTCGCACGGGCAATTGATCGTCCCAGCGAAGTTTTACCAACTCCAGGTGGGCCAACCAGACACAGTACCGGCCCTTTTAATTTACGAACGCGTTGCTGTACCGCAAGATATTCAAGAATTCGTTCTTTAACCTTCTCCAGACCATAATGATCTTCCTCTAAGATGGCCTCTGCCTTGGCTAGGTCATTACAAATCTTGCTACGTTTTTTCCACGGAACACTGACCATCCAATCGATATAGTTACGCACGACGGTCGCCTCCGCAGACATAGGCGACATCATCTTAAGCTTATTCAGTTCCGCTGTTGCCTTGGTTTTGGCTTCTTTCAACATCCCTGCTTTTTCAATTTTTTTGGTGTATTCCTCTATCTCATTAGGCGCGTCATCCATGTCACCAAGCTCTTTCTGAATGGCCTTCATCTGTTCATTCAGATAATACTCACGCTGACTCTTTTCCATTTGTCGCTTAACACGACCGCGAATACGCTTTTCAACCTGTAACAGGTCGATCTCAGATTCCAGCAACTCCATCATCCTTTCAAGGCGATCGCGCACATTAACCTGTTCCAACACACTCTGCTTTTCTTCAATCTTCAATGACATATGCGCGGCGATGGTATCAACCAAGCGTCCACCGTCATCTATTCCCGACAAAGATGACAGAATTTCAGGCGGAATTTTGTTATTAAGTTTTACATACTGATCAAATTGATTAAGCAGCGAACGCACCAACACATCAGACTCACGCTCTTCTAAAGCATCACATTCAAGCACCGAAATTTCGGCGGTGAAAAACTCTTTATCATCATCAACATACCGACTCAATTCAGCGCGCTCAATTCCCTCCACCAACACTTTGATAGTGCCATCGGGAAGTTTCAACAACTGTAGAATATTTGAAAGTGTGCCAATACTATAAATGTCATCGGGCTGAGGATCATCAAGTGATGCGCTTTGCTGAGCCACCAGCAGGATCTTTTTATCCTGTTCCATCGCTGTTTCAAGAGCCTTGATGGATTTTTTCCGGCCGACAAATAAAGGAATAACCATATGCGGATAAACAACCACATCACGCAACGGCAACACTGGTAACACTTTACTCACAGTCAGCGTGCTTTCATCTTGGTCATTACTACTCATCTTAAAACCTCAACCACAATTCTATTGTTTTTGATGGGCCATTAGACAGCCCCGAGAGGAAGGAAAATTCACGAACTACGTGGGTTTTATCCCCGAATGAAATCTATTTGAAATTACTATGGTGGCCGGGCCTGAGAAAATCAAGCCCGGTTATGAAGATATTTAATTGTCTTTACTGGCCACACAAGCCTTCTGTTCAGCCTGCCCATAGATCAATAATGGCTCTGACGTTTTATTGATAACACCTTCATCAATAACCGCTTTTGTAACATTTTCCAGAGACGGTAAATCATACATTGTATCGAGCAAGGCACTTTCCAGAATAGAGCGCAGACCACGCGCGCCCGTTTTTCTGTCCATCGCTTTTTTCGCAACGGCAAGCAGAGCATCATCACGAAACTCAACCTCACAATCTTCCATCTCAAACAATCTTGCATACTGTTTGGTAATCGCATTCTTCGGTTCAGTCAGAATACTAATCAATGACGCCTCATCCAATTCTTCCAATGTTGCAACAACCGGCAAACGGCCAACAAACTCAGGAATCAAACCATATTTGACTAAATCTTCAGGTTCAACTGAATGCAGCACCTCACTGAGGTTCTTTTTATCATCCTTGCTCTTGACCTCAGCTGAAAAACCGATCCCACCTTTTTCAGAACGATCGCGAATCACACGATCAAGCCCAGCAAAAGCACCGCCACAAATAAACAAAATTTTAGAGGTGTCTACTTGCAAAAATTCCTGCTGAGGATGCTTGCGGCCACCTTGTGGCGGCACCGAAGCAACCGTACCTTCAATCAATTTCAGCAAAGCCTGCTGAACACCTTCACCCGAAACGTCACGAGTAATGGATGGGTTATCAGACTTACGCGAAATTTTATCAATTTCATCTATATAGACGATGCCTGTCTGAGCTTTATCGACATCGTAGTCACATTTCTGCAACAGCTTCTGAATAATGTTTTCTACATCTTCACCGACGTAACCAGCTTCAGTCAAAGTGGTTGCATCCGCAATCGTGAATGGTACATCGAGCAACCGAGCCAGAGTTTCAGCCAGCAAGGTCTTACCACTACCGGTTGGGCCAATCAGCAATATATTGCTTTTGGTCAGCTCGACATCGTCTTCCATCTGCCCAACGTCAAGACGCTTATAGTGATTGTACACAGCAACCGACAGCACCTTTTTAGCCGGCATCTGGCCAATGACATACTCATCCAGACTATTGTTAATCTCACGCGGCACGGGAAGTTTGCTGTCCTTACCAATAACACGACCTTCCTGTAACTCTTCACGAATAATGTCGTTACACAACTCAACACACTCATCACAAACAAATACTGAAGGCCCGGCAATAAGCTTCCTCACTTCGTGCTGACTTTTGCCACAAAACGAGCAATACAGCAGTTTTTTGCTATCTTCACTAGTATTGTTATTGTCGTCGCTCATACTTCCACCTCAATGTGATCAACCATCCACAGCTTTAAAGCAATATTCGTTCCTGTTACAGGCATTTAACCACGTTCATTCAAAACCTTATCAATCAAGCCATAATCTGCTGCATCTTGCGCGCTAAGAAAATTATCGCGATCTGTGTCTTGTTGAACTTGTTCTAATGACTGGCCTGAGTGTTTAGACAAAATTGCATTCAAACGATCCCTGACAGATAAAATTTCCTTGGCATGGATATCAATATCAGACGCCTGCCCCTGAAAACCACCTAAAGGTTGATGGATCATAATTCGTGAATGAGGTAAACAGTAACGTTTGCCAGCAGCTCCACCCGCCAACAACAACGCCCCCATACTGGCAGCCTGCCCCATACACATAGTACTGACATCAGGTTTAATAAACTGCATGGTGTCATAAATTGCCAACCCAGCTGTGACAACACCACCGGGAGAATTGATATACAAATGTATATCTTTATCAGGGTTTTCCGACTCAAGAAACAACAACTGAGCCACAATCAGGTTGGCCATATTATCTTCGACCTGACCAGTCATAAATATGACTCGCTCCTTCAGCAGGCGTGAAAAAATATCATAGGCACGCTCACCTCGCGCACTCTGTTCCACGACCATCGGCACCAAGCCTGACGCCATAGTTTCCGAGCCTGTTCCTGCAGTATTATTGATCATCGTTCAATATCCCTTTACGACAAAACACATCCAAGCATATGTTACACAAAAAATCAGATACAAAAAAAGGGGCATAGCCCCTTTTAATTTACTGAGCCTGCATTATGTCATCGAACGTTTTGGCAACATCTTCAGTCTTAATTTCAGATAACAGCCAATCAACCACCTGATCTTCAAGAACCAACGCCTCAACCCCAGATAGTCGTGTTTTATCCTGGTAGTACCAAGCCAGTACAGAAGCAGGGTCTTCATAAGACTCTGCCATCTCGTCAATTCGAGCACGAACCTTCTCGGCATCTGCTTTAAAACCTTTTTCACGAATCAACTCACCAACCAACAAGCCAAGCCCAACACGACGACGCGCACGATCACCCAGCGCATTGCGAATTTCATCAGTCAACTCCATCTCGCCCTGCATACCCATGCTTTGACGTGCTTGCTCTGCCATTTGCTTAATTTCGTCTTCAACCAGTGCAGTCGGGAGATCGATTGGATTGGCATCAAGCAGCTTATCAAGCGCCTGTTCTTTAACATTCGCCGCAATTTTCTGCTTCAGCTCACGCTCCATGCTTTCACGAACATTGCTGCGCAAGGCTTCAACACCCCCCTCTTCAACGCCCAAAGCCTTGAGAAACTCGGCATCCTCAATATCAGGGAGCTTAGGAGCATTCACTTTGTTAACCGTTACTTCGAAAACAGCCGGCTTACCCGCCAAAGCTTCACTCTGATAATTCTCTGGGAAGGTGACATTCACATTTTTACTATCACCCGCCTTAGTGCCTACCAACTGCTCTTCAAAACCAGCAATGAAGCGATTACTGCCCAGTTCAAGGGCATAATCTTTAGATTCACCACCTTCAAATGGTTCATCATCAATTTTACCAAGAAAATCAAATACCAACTGATCGCCAATTTCAGCGGCACGATCAGTTTCTTCCCAACCAGCGCGTTGCCTGCGCAGCTTATCAAGCATGTTATCCACATCAGCATCGCCCGCTTCGACAACAGGTTTCTCAACCACCATGTCAGCAGGAATCTCAACCTTCACTTCAGGATAGACTTCAAAGGTAGCTGTAAAAGCAAACTTATCCTCAACAGACGCGGCTGTTTCAATCTTAGGAGTGCCAGCCGGACGCAGATTTTCTTGCTGAAGCGCCTCATAAAAACTGCTACGCAGCATTTCTGATTCAACTTCTTCGCGAACCTGTGCAGAATAACGTTTCTGTACAACAGCAAACGGGACCTTGCCTGGGCGAAAGCCATCAATCTTTACCCGCCCCACCATACCTTTCAGGCGTATTTGCACTTCAGCATTGATTTTTTCGGCAGGCACTTCCACCGTCATGCTACGTTCCAAACCTTCAGTTGATGTTACTGATACTTGCATAACTCAAATCCTTAAAGACGCCAGGCGCCACTTGTATTAACTATTACGCTGGCAAATCACTTCACCAACGGAACCTTCATCGCAGACAATCAGTCAGGAGAAAAATATGGTGCGAAAGGAGAGACTCGAACTCTCACAGGTTACCCCACTGGAACCTAAATCCAGCGCGTCTACCAATTCCGCCACTTTCGCATAAAAAAACACGGCACCAAAGCCAAGAATGCGGCCATTATACAGACACTTGAGCGTTTCATCACCCCAGTTATAAGAATTTTTATAATTGAGGCAAATTTTCAAGATTCCTGCTGCGCCAGCCAAACACAACCTCGGCCAGCCCGTTTAGCCTGATACAGCGCCTGATCAGAACGCGACACCCAATCTCGAGTACCATCATGGCAAAACAACGGTGACACCCCTACCGACAGAGAAAGCTTAAGCGTCTCACCAT
This sequence comes from Gammaproteobacteria bacterium, assembly GCA_024277755.1. Lineage (GTDB taxonomy): Bacteria > Pseudomonadota > Gammaproteobacteria > Tenderiales > Tenderiaceae > Tenderia. The sequence goes on from JAJRUN010000072.1 coordinate 7,109, forward strand.
TTTCGGCTTTTAAAACATCCGCCTTCAGGTCAGACAACAGACGCTTACCCAGCATTTCACCGTCTCGCGCCTCAGTATCTTGCAAAACCACCGCAAATTCATCACCGCCATAACGTGCCACAAAATCAGTTTTACGTGGAAAGGTCTTCTGTAGCCGCTGCGCCACATGCAACACCGCAGCATCACCAACCACATGTCCATAGGTATCATTAATTTCCTTAAAGAAATCGATATCCACCATCAACAAACAAGATGACTGCCCCGAAAACACACTTAACTCAATGGTTTTTGCCAACAACTCATCAAACGAGGCTCGATTATAAAGACGCGTCATTGGATCTAAGGCCAATTCCCTTTGCGCCCGCAACAACTCATGACGCATACGATTAAGTTGAGCACCCAACTCCTCGAGCTGTGCCCGCTGACGATCCTTGCGCTCTTCGAGTGCCCTGTTAATCAAAACCACAGCAGCCACAACCTCAGCACGCATTTCATCAATAGAATCACTACTGACAACCTGATTTAGGCGGGTGAGGTGTGTCGCCACTTCATCCTCAGCACTCTGCTCATCACGAAACGCTTCACGTAAACCCTGAATCACCACCCAGATCATCTGCCTGAAATCATCAAAGCGTGTAACCGCAAAATCACGCTCGCACAGCACCAAACTCACAGCCAACTGACTCGCGCCCTCCCAATCCAGATCAAGTTGACGACCATTTTTGCAACAATAATCTGTTCAACAAGAGACAGACACTTGACCTGAATTTCCTCAGCATCAGCACTACTATCTCCCAAGTCAGCAGCTGTTTGAGTTAATGCCGCCAATACAGCAACAAAAGCATCCACTGCCGGATGTGCACCCCTATCTTGCATCATAATTTTAGTTACCTGCTTACAAATTGCCCCAGAGGTTTAACACTTGAATAGAGAATACAGCTTTTGATAAAAGCCATAAACCTACCACCTCAGAAGTGGATTTCAAAACAGAACTTAAAACACTCAACTTGCTAGTATTTTTTATGTAGACACAAAAAAGCCATGCCCCATTCAAGGTCATGGCTTATCCGCTTGTTTTATAATTCAATTGGTGGGCCGTGAAGGATTTGAACCTTCGACCAAGTGATTAAGAGTCACCTGCTCTACCAACTGAGCTAACGGCCCGAAACTAGCAAAAAATGGGGTGAACGACGGGGCTCGAACCCGCGACAACCGGAATCACAATCCGGGACTCTACCAACTGAGCTACGCTCACCATAAAGCTTTGCTGTTCGACTGAACAGCGAAATGGCGCGCCCGGCAGGATTCGAACCTGCTACCCTCGGCTTAGAAGGCCGATGCTCTATCCGAATGAGCTACGGGCGCATGATTCACAAAATTACTGCTTCAACGACAACCAAACCACTCGTCAACCGAACTAGAAAATGGTCGGGGTAGAGAGATTCGAACTCCCGACATCCTGCTCCCAAAGCAGGCGCGCTACCAGACTGCGCTATACCCCGATTTCTAGTGCACCAAGACCAAAAAAATATTCGGTCAGCGCTAAAGGTGGGCAATAATACTTGGCAAAAACCTACTCGTCAATGCACAAATTACAATGTTTTCAACAAACTTATAAAGTTTCTGTATGCAAGCCACGCCAAGCCAGTAAAAATGCCGCAGCACTCAACAAAGCAGCGACCTGAAAAGTTACAGTAGCTCCCATACCACTCCACAAATAGCCACTTATCAGACTCCCAATTGCACCACCCGCACCAAAACTCAAACTACTATATAGTGCCTGTCCCCTGCCCTGATGTTTGCCAACAAACATCTTATGAATCAGATAAATCGCTACTGCGTGATAAACACCAAAACTTGCGGCATGCAACAGCTGAGAAAACACCATCACTGCTAACGAATCCACAAACCAGGCAACCAGCAGCCAGCGCAAGGTTGTCAGCCCCAAGCTCAGCAACAATAAAACCTTGGCGCCATAGCGTGGCAGCAAGCGGTGTATCACCAAAAACACGCCAATCTCAGCCACCACCCCCAGCGCCCATAATTGACCAATCAAACTGCGACTATAGCCGCTCTCTTCCATATATATGGTGTAGAAAGTGTAATACGGGCCATGACTTGCCTGCAGCAAAAAGCAGACCAGCAAAACAACAACCACCTGAGGTTGAAACAACACCTGCCAGATTGAACCATCTGTTTGCTCTGGCGGTTTAGCCTTTTCCAACGGCACCAACCAGCTCGACACCACCAACCCCGCCAACATCAACAGAATAGCCACAGGAATAACCGCTGCGCCAACCGCATCCAGCACCGGCCCCAAGGCGATCACCGCAACAATAAACCCCACTGAACCCCACAACCGAATCCGACTATAGCGATGAGACTGATCACCCAGCATCGTCATCGTAGCGGCCTCAAACTGAGGCAAGGCGGCATTCCAGAAAAAACTGAACAGGCACATCACCGCAGCAATCCACCAATAACCCTGCCCCAGAAAAATCCCTGCAAAAACTATTAAGGCAAGCAGAGTGGTCAAACGAACAATCTGCACCCGCCGGCCAGTATGATCCGCTATCCAGCCCCAGATATTGGGGGCGATAATCTTGGTGGCCATGATCACGGCCATCAATTCACCGATCTCGGCCGGACCAAAGCCCAACGACTTTAGATACAGCGACCAATACGGCACCAGCACGCCAATGGAGGCAAAGAAGAAAAAATAGAAATTAGAGAAGCGCCAGTAAGGCATTCGCCTTACCGGAACATTAGGATTTGCCAGCAGGAACCACCGGCGTTTGCGAATTCACATTCAGGTTTTGGGCGCGATGACGCAGTAAGTGATCCATCAGCACAATGGCCAGCATCGCCTCGGCAATCGGGGTGGCACGAATACCGACACAAGGATCATGACGCCCTTCAGTCACCACTTCAATCGGATGACCATCCAGATCAATACTTTGTCCCGGCAGGCGCAAACTGGAGGTCGGTTTCAAAGCCATGCTAACGGTAATATCCTGACCGGAAGAGATCCCGCCCAGCACACCACCGGCATTGTTACTGAGAAAGCCATCAGGGGTCATTTCATCGCGGTGTTGTGTGCCCTTCTGCTCAACGCAATCAAAACCGGCCCCCACTTCAACACCCTTAACCGCGTTAATGCTCATCATGGCATGAGCAATATCTGCTTCCAGACGATCAAAGATTGGTTCACCCAAGCCCGGCATCATCCCCGTGGCCACCACATTGATACGCGCACCGATGGAATTACCCTCTTTGCGCAGGGCATCCATATAGCTTTCCATTTCCGCCACCTTGTCAACATCAGGACAGAAGAACGGATTTTTCCCGACCTGATCCCAATCCAGTGTTTCCGCCTTGATCGGCCCCAGCTGCGACAAATAACCACGAACTTCAATGCCGCAGTTTTGTTTCAGATATTTTTTGGCAATAGCACCCGCAGCAACACGCATCGCCGTTTCACGCGCCGACGAGCGACCACCACCACGATAATCACGCAGACCGTACTTCTGCTGATAGGTGTAATCGGCATGCCCCGGGCGAAAAGAGTTTGAAATATTGGAATAATCTTTCGAGCGTTGATCGGTATTGTGAATAATCAGACCAATCGGCGTGCCCGTGGTCTTGCCTTCAAACACGCCCGACATGACCTGCACTTCATCCGCCTCGCGGCGCTGAGTGGTATGACGCGACGTCCCCGGCTTACGTCGATCCAGGTCCAACTGCAAGTCTGCTTCACTGATCTCCAATCCGGGCGGACAGCCATCAACAATCGCCCCCAGGGCCAGACCATGACTTTCACCAAAGGTGGTGACGGTAAACAATTTTCCGAAGCTATTTCCAGACATGCGCTCTAATTCTTTCGTTTTATTTGGTTAGAAACCTTTGCACGATACAGGCGCGAAAGAAAAATGAACTAATATTTTTCTGATTGAGGCAGAAAATGCAGTTAATAGCGAGCTATTGACAAGTTTTCTAACGAAAAGCAGGAGAATATTAGCCATTTTTACTCGTGATTGTATCGTGCAAAGGTCTCGGTTAATTAAGGTAACTATTCAGCGAGTCGTCAAAGTGAACAGTCATTGCTCATTAAATGACTTTAGAAAAGCGCTGTTCTTTACTCTGACGCAGGTACTTATCAAACACCATGCAGACATTACGAATCAGGAAACGTCCCGCTGGCTGCACCTGAATGTCATCGCCTTCAGTCTGAATCAAACCGTCCTGCTCCAGCTGAGCAAGCTCCCCTGACTCCAACTTAAAATATTCATCAAAGTCGATTTCGTACTTACTTGCAATCGCCTGTTTATTGAGATGAAAATTACACATCAGCTCGGTAATAATTTCACGTCGCAGTAAGTCATCCTTGTCCAATTCAACGCCACGAAAAATAGGCAGTTTGCCAGCATCAATCGCATCACAATATTCATTCATAGTACGCATATTCTGGCTGTAACTGTTACCAACCTTACCGATGGAGGTGACTCCCAGACCAATCAAATCACAGTCGGCATGGGTGGAGTAACCCTGAAAATTTCGATAGAGATGGCCTTCGCGCTGGGCCACAGCCAACTCATCGTCTGGTTTGGAAAAGTGATCCATACCAGTGTAGACATAACCAGCCTGCTGCAAACGTTCATTGGTCATTTGCAGGATATCCAGCTTTTCACTGGCACTGGGTAAATCATCATCCTTGATGCGGCGCTGAGGCGGAAACATGGATGGCAGATGGGCATAATTAAACACTGACAAACGATCAGGATTGACCGCCAACACCCGATCCAGAGTCTTGCTAAAGCCTTCCACTGACTGAAATGGCAAACCATAAATCAGGTCAATACTGACAGACTTAAACCCCTCTTTACGGGCATTTTCAAGCACAGTCATGGTCTCGGCTTCGGTCTGAATGCGGTTAACCGCCTTCTGTACTTTCTCATCAAAATCCTGCACCCCAAGGCTCATGCGATTAAATCCCAGCTCACGCAGGATTTTAACGGTCTCAGCACTGGCTTCGCGGGGATCAATCTCAATAGAGTATTCACCCGTATCATCATCATGCAGCTTAAAATACTTGCGCGTTTCCGCCATCAACTCACGCATCTGCCCGTGACTGATAAAGGTCGGCGTACCGCCACCCCAGTGCAGCTGATCCACCATACGATCAGTGTCAAACAACTCAGCCTGCATCGCCATTTCTTTATAGACGCGATCCAGATAAGGCTGAGCCTTGCTGCGATCCTTGGTGGCGATCTTGTTACAGGCACAATAGAAACAGACCGTGTCACAAAAAGGGATATGAAAATACAGCGACAACGGCGGTTTATCAGTATTGGTCTGCCGGGCGATTTTGCGGTACTCCGCCTCAGCAAATCCTTCATGAAACTGCACCGCAGTGGGGTATGAGGTGTAGCGTGGCCCCGATTTGTCGTAACGATTAATCAGGTCAAGGTCGAACACCAGGGATTGATCCACACTCTACTCCTTAAAACACTTGTATTGAGCTGGCCGATTATAGGCGAATTTGGCTTTTTATTTAAGCCTTGCCAGCCTGAAGGAACAGCTCACGATATTCCAGCAGACTCTCGGCCTGAAGCAGAAACACACCATGACCACCACGTTCAAACTCCAACCACTCAAATGGCACCTCGGGGAAACGCGCTACCAATGCCTCATCACTGTTGCCCACCTCCACCACCAGCACCCCGTGAGAGGTCAGATAATTGGGGGTCTGGGCCAGAATATGCAGCACCAGATCCAAACCATCATCACCTGCCGCCAATCCTAATTCAGGCTCTTTTTGGAACTCCTGCGGCAGCGCCGCCATATCTTCTGCATCGACATAAGGCGGGTTAGAGACAATCAGGTCATAACGTTTGCCCTGTAGACCAGCAAACAAATCAGACTGAATTGCCCGCACCTGATGCTGCATCTGGTGGCGATCGATGTTGATCTGAGCCACCTCCAGCGCCTCGGCTGATATATCCGCGGCATCTACCTCGGCCCAGGGAAAGGCCAAGGCACAAGCAATGGCGATACAACCGCTGCCGGTGCATAAATCCAGAATATTTTCCGTGCACTCGGCATCTACCCAAGGAGTAAAACGCTGTTCGATAAGTTCGGCAATTGGCGAACGTGGCACCAGCACCCGCTCATCGACATAAAAGCCCAGACCGCCAAACCAGGCCTCATTGGTCAGATAAGGCACCGGCAGACGCTCATCAACACGACGTTGAAACAACCCCAATACCGCCTCTTTCTCTGAATCGGTCAGACGGGCATGATGCAGTTCAGGTGCCAGCGGCGGGGTTAGATGCAAGGCATGCAAGGTCAGAAACAGAGCTTCGTCGATGGCGTTATTGGTGCCATGACCAAAATAAAGTTTAGCCTCACTAAAACGGCTGGCGCCCCAACGAACAAAATCGACAATACTATTCAACTGCATCGCAGCCTCTTTATAGGGTGTATTCAAGCTTAAAACTCGTCGTGTTGGTTTATTTTTCCAGATAGGCGGAAAACAACGGACGCATTTTGTCCATCACCTCTTCCGCACGCATGGGGAACATACCAGAAAATACATCCCACTCCATCAAACTTTTGGCAATCGTACCATCCAGAGCAGCAGTTTTTAGCCGGGCCGAAATACCCGTATTGACTATTTCAAGATCCGCATAAACATCAAACAGGCCACTCAAGTCTGAAGCGGCTTCTTTGCCCTTCTCCCGACGCAGCAACTGTGCTGTGGCATAAACAGTAACGGCGCGAAAAATGGTTTCAGCCTCATTAGCCAAGGGCAGATGAAAACGCGCCATTGGTCGAAAATAAGAGGCTGGCGGGCAATCACTCGTAGCCATCAACAAACCAATAAAAGAACCCAGCGCCTTTTGTACCGTTGCCGACACCACCACCACACGGTCAGCCGTTTTCACCACCAGTTTGACCGTATCAAGCAAGTCCAGGTCATTACACTCCTCCACCAACTTGGCCAAATTTAGCGCCGCCGGACAATAAGCATGTTTATCCGAACTCAGTGGACAATGGCTGCATTTGTGATTATCCAAAGCCGCCCACTCGGGTGGCCTGGCTGGCAACCAGGCTACCGGAGTCAAATTATCTGCACGCAAATGCAGCTCCAGCACCTTCTCCGTTGCATCGGCAAAGACCAGCTTGTATTGAACCTTGCTTATTTTCACTTATCTTTCCTCTTTGAACCGTCTAGCCCAGATCAAAATAACGTCTCAGCCGCCACATAATCGTAGCCCAGATCATTAGCCACAGCCTGATTGGTCACACAGCCTTTGTAGACATTCAGCCCATTCATCAAACCGGCATCCTGTTTGAGTGCCTGCACACCTAAACCAGCCAATTGCAGAACATAAGGCAAAGTGGCGTTGGTCAGGGCCATGGTGGCCGTGCGGGCGCAAGCCCCTGGCATATTAGTGACACAGTAATGCACCACACCTTCATCCACATACATAGGATCAGAGTGCGAAGTTGGCCTTGACGTTTCAATACAGCCCCCCTGATCAATGGCAACATCAACGATCACCGCCCCCTTGCGCATCTTTTTCACCAGTTCACGGTTCACCAGCTTGGGGGCTGCATGACCGGGCAACAGCACCGCACCAACCACCAGATCAGCCCCCGACACCAAAGCATGCAACGCATGAGTCTCGGAAAAACGCGTCTTCAGCGCAGGCCCAAACAGATCATCCAACTGACGCAAACGCGCCAGGCTGCTATCGAGAACCGTGACATCCGCCCCCAGTCCCAGCGCCATCTTGGCCGCCTCAGTACCAACAACACCACCGCCAATCACAACCACCTTGCCACGCTGCACACCCGGCACGCCACCCAGCAAGACACCACGCCCCCCATTAATCATCTGCAAGCCAAAGGCACCCGCCTGAATGGCGATACGCCCAGCCACCTCGCTCATCGGCACCAGCAGCGGTAATCGCCCATTTTGATCGGTAACAGTTTCATAGGCGATACCAATCACTTTCTGCGCTAGCAGCTGACTCGCCTGCTGCGGGTCCGGCGCCAAATGCAGATAAGTAAACAGCATCTGTCCCTCATGCATCAGAACAAACTCACTGTCCTGTGGCTCTTTCACTTTAACCACCAGCGGGCATTGATAGACATCTTTGGCCATGGCAACAATCTGCGCACCTACGGCCCGGTACAATTCATCGTGAAAACCAATCGCATCACCCGCCTGGGTCTGGACCAACACCTCATGCCCGGCCTCAAGCAAGACCCTGGCCCCGGCCGGGGTTATCCCAACCCGGTATTCATGATCCTTGATTTCCTTTGGCACACCTATTTTCATACAAACAACTCCTGCCTGATTCAACGACTAAGCATTACCCCAGGCCTCACGTACCTGATCCGCCAGGCCCATGGGGTCGAATGGCTTGGCAATCACCTCCACCGCACCGAGTGATTTAAAATATTCGACCTCTTGTGGCTGCACCTTGGCAGTCATAAAAATAATTGGCGTGCTTTCCAAGCCTGATAACTGACGCAACTCAGCCAGTGTGGTTGGCCCATCCATGCCCGGCATCATCACATCCAGCAGCAATAAATCAGGGGCAAACTCAGCCGCGACTGCAATTGCCTCATCACCACTACTACAGGTCATTAACTCAAAACCGCCGACAGCCTCCAACGCAATTTTGGCCACAGCCTGAATATCTGGCTCATCTTCAACATATAAAATCTTTTTCAGCCCACCGCTCATGACAGTCTCCATTAGGAATATTCTGACTCATTTATACATCTAACATCCGGCGGCGTAAATTTTTCTTTAGCTTTAAATATTCCCACCTGATAAGACGCATTTAAGTACCGCATTTATGTCTGGTGCCAGCCTCAGCCACCACCGTCATCCCACATAGAATTCAACGCCCAAAAACTGTATCCTATGTCGCTTTGACACCTGCGTTAGCTTGCCCTGTTCAGTTTTCACCACCAAGAAGATTTAAGATTCAAATGACAATCAGAAAGACTTTAGGGCTGTTCCTGGCGTTCACTCCCACACTCGGTTTTTGTATTGATTCCCCCCTCTCATTACAACCAGCAACAGAACAGCCAAAACTGGGGGCCTATCAAGACCACATTCAGTTGGCCGCAGTCGAGACACAAACCATAGCGCCAGAAACAAGCAACACCATCTACAACCCGGAATACCCCAACTTATTTATCCCGACAACACCTGATCGTGACGGTCTCGCTAGCGATACCAAGCTATTTTTGCTCTACCAGGTCAGCGTTGTCGGCATTCTCTATCTGATGCCCGAGAGCATCTCGCAATGGAATGACGAAGACAAAACCGGCAACATATTCAGAAAGTGGGATGACAACGTCAGCAACCTGCGTAAAGACAAAGACGACTGGGGCATTAACTACATTGGCCACCCCTATTTTGGCGCCACATATTACGTCCGCGCCCGCCACCGGGGCTATAGCCGCCAAAACTCATTCTGGTATGCAGCCCTCATGTCCACCCTCTACGAATACGGCATCGAAGCCCTGTTTGAACCCGCCTCAGTTCAGGACATGGTTTTCACCCCGGTAGGCGGTGCCATTGTCGGCGAATATTTAATGGTTGGCCGGGAAAAACTAAAACGTAACATTGCCGCCAAGGGTTACAGCAACACATCAGACAACGTTTTGTTATTTTTCACCGACCCACTAGGCAGCATCAACGCTAAGGTAAACCAGTGGTTTGGTCACAACAAAGAAAATCAGGCCCAGTTGGAACTGCTGCCCATCATCAGTCTTCAACAAGGCAATGCTCGCAACATCAAATTAAAAGGCCTTCAGGCCATGTACCGCTGGTAGGCCAGACAATATGTGCAAACAAATAAACCTGCTTATTGTGAGACCTTTGCACGACACAATCACGAGTAAAAATGACTAATAATCTCCTGCTTTTCGTTAGAAAACTTGTCAATAGCTCGCTATTAACTGCATTTTCTGCCTCAATCAGAAAAATATTAGCTCATTTTTCTTTCGCGCCTGTATCGTGCAAAGG
>JAJRUN010000073.1 GCA_024277755.1 Gammaproteobacteria bacterium
CACCTTTTTCAAGCAAATATTCATGAATATCCAACAATCGGCAACCAGGGAATATTTTATCGAACTGATATTTCATCAACTGATCCATGCAGGTGCCACATGACACCACCACTGTTTTGATATCAAGATAGTTAAGCGTGTTGGCGACGCGATGAAACAACACCCGATTGTCCGTGGTGATCTTGTTACCTTTGGCCTTGTCACCCGCCGATGTCTGCGGATAACCACAGCAGAGATAACCTGGCGGCAACACCGTCTGCGCCCCCGTCTCGTATAACATCGCCATGGTCGCCAAGCCGACCTCGCTGAACAGGCGCTCGGAACCACAGCCCGGAAAATAGAATACCGCATCACTCTCGTCCGTCACCTTGGCCGGATCACGCAGAATGGGAACTACCTTGTTATCTTCCACCCCAAGCATGGCGCGCATGGTCTGCATTGGCAGTCCGGCAGGCATCGGCTTTTTGACGAAGTTGATGATCTGTTCTTTGATTTCCATCTTGCCGGTGGTTGCAGCCGGCTGTTTTTTCTCACCCAGCCAATGCATCTGCTTGGCAATCTTGTGAGCAATACGCTGACCCTTGTAACCCCACTCAATCATGCCCTTGCGCATCGCCTTGATGGTGTTGGGATCAGTGACATTAAGAAAGGCCATGGCCGCCTGCGTGCCAAGACTGCTGCGCCGCTGATTGCGATCCTTCAAAATCGTACGCATACGAATAGTGACATCGCCAAAATCAATATTCACCGGGCATGGCGGCAGACACTTGTGGCAAACCGTACAGTGATCAGCCACATCATTCATCTCATCAAAGTGACGAATCGAAATACCACGCCGGGTTTGCTCTTCGTACAAAAACGCTTCGATAATCAGACCAGTGGCCAAAATTTTATTACGCGGCGAATAGAGCAGGTTGGCACGCGGAATATGGGTATTACATTCAGGCTTACACTTGCCGCAACGCAGACAGTTTTTAATATCATCATTAAGCGCACCCAGCTCACTTTCTTCCAGAATCAAGGCCTCTTGTTCAACCAGACGCAGCGATGGTGTGTAGGCATTTTCCAGACCTGAATCGGGCATTAACTTGCCGCGATTAAAATGATCGTTGGGGTCAATCTGCTTTTTGTAATCGACAAACTTAGCCAGATCATCTTTGTTTAAATACTGGATCTTGGTCAGACCGATGCCGTGTTCACCCGACACCACACCACCCAGCCCAGTGGCCAGCGCCATCACCCGATCAACAATCTCATCGGCCTGCTGCATCATCAGATAATCGTTCGAATTAACCGGAATATTGGTATGCACATTGCCGTCACCGGCATGCATGTGGGTGGCTGCAAACAGACGACTGGAACGAATCTCTTTATGAATCTTATCAAGACGTTCGCGCACGCCATCCAGCTCAAGGCCATAAAAGATTTCTTTCAGCGGTTTTTCAATTTCAGTTCGATAAGAGATACGCAGATCACGCCGCAGCAGCAGATTCAGGATAGTATCGCCCGGCTGCACCAATTCACGCACCGCCTCATCGAGCAAGCCGTTGTTATCCAGTGCAACTGCATCAAGTGAATCCAGCGACGTCTGCCAGCGCTGCTCAATCTTATCCAGATATTCCAGCGCCGCATTGCGCTTGGCAGTAAAAATTTCATCTGATTCGGCACTGGCTTCGTAACCCGCCTGCTGGCAACGTTCGGACACATCACCACTCAAATATGTTTTCACTGCGGCAATCATGCGCAGCTTGTTTTGAGTCGAATATTCGATATTGATGCGCTCAATGCCCTCGTTATATTCATTCAGACATTCAAGCGGAATCACCACGTCTTCATTGATCTTAAAGGCGTTGGTGTGGGCAGCTATCGCAGCGGTACGACTGCGGTCGGCCCAAAAACGTCGCCGCGCCTCGGGGCTAACGGCAACAAAACCTTCGGCACCACGGGCATTGGCCATACGCACCACGGTGGCGCTTGCATTGGCCACGGCATCTTCATCATCACCGGCCACATCGATCACCAACACCATCTTGGGTCGGTCACGGCGCGGTGCCTTGGTGCTGTAACTCACCGCACGCACATAACGCTCATCCAGATGTTCCAGCCCGGCCAGCAATACCTCGGCATTGCCATCAAGATAATCCTTGGTCTCGACGATAGCAGGCACTGCACGGCTCAGATCAGAGCCAAAAAACTCCAGGCAAACCGTGCGGGTGAATTTCGGTTCGCGATGTAAAATGAAAACACCCGAAGTGATCAGACCATCACAACCCTCTTTCTTAACGACCCGGCGACCACCGAGAAATTTATCGGTCACGTCCTTGCCCAAACCCTGCTTGCGAAAGGCCGAACCCGGCATGACAATCATCTCCGGCTCGCCGACAACCGTGTCGCCATCAGACAGATAGCGGGTGACACGAAACTGCACCTCAGCCTGATCATGAATCTTGCCCAGATTGTCATTAATACGCACCACTTCCAGCCACTGACCATCAGGCATCACCATCCGCCACGACACTAGGTTGTCGATGGTTGTACCCCACAGCACCGCCTTCTTGCCACCGGCATTCATGGCGATATTGCCGCCAATGGTGCAAGCATCCTGCGAGGTTGGATCAACCGCAAAGACATAGCCATTGGCCATGGCCAGATCAGAGACACGCCGCGTTACCACCCCGGCTTCGGCACGAGCGGTTGCCACCGGTTGATCAACCCCTTCAAGCTGACGCATCTCAACCCCTGTCAGGCCTTCCAGTTTTTCGGTATTAATCACTGCCGTATCAGCGTGCAGCGGCACCGCACCACCGGTATACCCCGTGCCACCACCGCGCGGAACAATGGTCAAACCAAGCTCAATACAGGCCTGAACAATCGGTGCCACCTCGGCCTCAGTGTCAGGATTGATCACCACCAGCGGGTATTCGACACGCCAGTCAGTGGCATCGGTGACATGAGAGACCCGCGCCAGGCCATCAAACTGAACATTGTCCTTGTGAGTGATTTTACTCAGGCGCTTGAGCGCCTTGGCTCGCTGCTCGGCTTGACGCGGCAACCAGGCCTCAAACTCGGCCACCGCCTGACGCGCCTTGGCCACCAGCGACAAAGCCAGCTCATTACCGTCAGCCCGCACAACAATCTGATCAACCCGATGATGTAAGGCGTGTGTCAGCGACTGCCAACGCTTGGGGTTTTCGATCAGGTCATCCTGAATATAGGGATTACGGGCAATCACCCACATATCCCCCAACACCTCAAACAACATCCGCGCCGAACGCCCGGTACGGCGTGAATCACGCAATTGGTTCAGCACCTCCCACATATCCTCACCCAAATAGCGAATAACAATTTCGCGATCAGAAAAAGAGGTGTAATTGTAGGGAATTTCGCGCAATCTGCGACGAGGCTCTAAATTCATGATTAGTTTGGCCGATAGCAATAGTGGGTTATTAAAAGCCAGCTGATTTTAGCATGCCTGCCAGCAAGGATTAACGACCAATTGGTAGTGATATTAGCAACACAACTGACAACACAAAGGACGCAACAGGAATGAACGGCAGCAACAATGGAGTCAACCTCATGGTCCTTATGCGCCTACAGCCGATCAACTCGCTGCTTGAAGACCAGATCATCGAGCTGGCTGCCCAGACTCAGGAACAGGCGTTACTGGCTGGTCGAATCCTGTTTAAAGAAGGTGACACCAACACCGACCTCATCTATCTCATCGAAGGTGAAGTCGAAATAAGACCTGCCGAAGGCAAACCCTACAGCATTAAAAGTGGCAGCAGCGAAAGCCGTCGCCCACTAAGCGATCATTCACCACACCGCTGCACCGCAGTGGCCAGCAGCCCCATCCTCTACATCAGCATCAACAGCGATCTTGTCGACACCATGCTGACCTGGGCCGAAAGCGCCTCATCCGAAAACGAAGAAGTCATTATGAGCGGTAGCGACATCATCAATATCGATACCGACGGTCTGAAAAACAAAATGCAACACTCACCCAATTTCCGTAAATTACCCGCCGCCAACATCGATCTGCTACTGGAAAAAATGGAACCTATTCGCATGAATGCCGGTGAAGTGGTGATTCGCCAAGGCGATGAAGGTGACTACTTTTATGTCATCGAACAAGGTGAAGCCCTGGTGACGCGCATGATCGATGAGACTGAAAATAACGAGGAATCCGTTGACATGGCTCACCTGAGCGAAGGTTCGACCTTTGGCGAAGCAGCGCTGATATCTGATAGCCCGCGTAATGCCACCGTCTCGATGCAAACCGATGGCGTACTGCTGCGGCTGAACAAAGAGAACTTCCTCACGCTCATGCAAGACCCCGCCCAAAACTGGATCAACCACGACGAAGCAGTGGATAATATTAAAAAAGGCGCTGTCTGGATTGATGTCCGCAGTGCCACTGACTTTAACAAAGGCCACTTGCCAGGCGCCATCAACATCCCCATGAACGAAGCCCATCGTCGCGCACAAGACCTAAACGCGGACACAACTTATATCTGCTACTGCCAGACCGGACGACGCAGCTCTGCAGCCGCCTTTATCCTCAGCCAATACAACCTTGACGCAAAGGTATTGAAAGACGGTCTGCCCAGCCTCGACACTGATGTAGAGATGATGACTGAAGCCAGCTAAAAGAGTTAAACACTTGTTTGATTATGTAAACATAATAAAACATCACCAAGCCAAGCCCCTTCAGCACAGCAGGCACTGACAACAGCCTAAAATGAGGTGATCAGCATGAAAAATCCCAGCTTATATTTGCCTTATTTTTACCTAGCCACATCGCCTCGCAGGCAACGCTCCGCATGCCAGGAATTCGCTGACCAACACACTGAAATACACCGGCGATCTACCATTCAACCAGAGCCTATTAACACTTATAACTATGCCCCAAACAAAATAAAAGTAATAATCGGCTAAATATGGCCATCACACTCAAAGCGACATCGTTGAAACTGGTTAGATGCACCATCAAAAATCAGGCTGTACGCATGCGTACCGTGGGAGTTTTGTCTTTACTGCTGTTGATCAGTCCCTATTGCCAGGCGGAAAACCATCAAACGTGGCTAATATTCCCACAAATTGATTTAAACTACCGTAGCGGCATCGACCACCCAAGTTCTCCGCAAAAAAGCGATGTTTCAACGAGCCTGGATATCTTTTATTCCAGTGGCCGCAACGAAATCAAATGGCTGGCCGAGTTTTTTATATCTGAAGACACAACAACATTTGAACGCCTCCAGATCGGCTGGTCACCCGAAGAGAATACCGCCATCTGGCTTGGTCGTTTTCATAACCCTTTAGGATTCTGGAACAGTCTTGCTCAGCATGGCGCCTACATGCAGACCGCCATCAGCAGACCACATATCATTGAATATGAACATAATGGTGGGGCATTGCCCAGCCACCTTAGCGGCGTGTTGGCCCAGTTCGTCCATTCAACAGACAGTGGCGTCTGGTCTTATGATTTTGCATTGGGTTACGGCCCCGAGCTAGACGGTCAACTCGAGGCAGTGAACACCCTCTCGCCAGGATCCACCAAGCAGAATTTGGGCACGACAATCCGAATCTCATATCAACCGGAAATGTACGTCAGCAACAAGATAGGGGCATTTGCCAGCAAGCTCAGCATCCCGGCAAAAAACAGTATCTATCAAGAAATTGACCAGACCATACTTGGTCTCACCGGTATCTGGGGATGGCAAACGACAGAACTGTTTGGAGCGATCTATTATCTCGACAACCAACTGAAAGGTGCCAACAACAACCCCAAAAACAGTTTTATCAGTGGCTATATTCAGTTCGACCACGCTTGGCGGCCCGCCTGGGCCGCCTACCTGCGCCTGGAAAACAGCCTAAACAAAGGTGGAGACCCTTATCTTCAATGGTTTCCCGATATTCAACAGGAAAGAATCACCATTGGCCTTCGCCATGAACTGACCTTCAACCAGGCCCTAAAGTTCGAAATCAGGGATGGAGGTCACCTTAATGATAACTTCACTGAGTTCACTTTTCAGTGGAGCGCATTTTTTCCATGATCGTGCGCCTTTTAACCGCCGCAGTTTGCAGCCTGCTGCTGTTCACCTCCGTCAACCCGAGTTCGGCGGCTGAAACATCACGCCTAGTCCTGGTCACTAGCAGCGAAATAGCCACTCTCCAACAGTTCACACCAGCACAACTACGCAAACTTTTTCTTGGCCTGACGGTGAATGATCACGAAGGTGATGCAATACACCCCTTGCGTAACATGAGCGACGAGCGGCTCTATAGTGTTTTTCTCCAGAAGGTGGTTTTTATGTCGGCACGCAACTATGAACGGCACCTGCTATCCCGGGTCATCAGCATGGGAGGTCGGCGCCCACCCAGCTATACGTCGCAAACCGACCTTATCCAGGCGCTTCACTCCACCCCCCACAGCGTGAGCTACATGTGGGAAAACAGGGCCCGCAACACGCCAGGAATCGAGACCCTGCAAAAGCTATGGTAAGCCCGCCCACACCTCGCCCCAGGCTCCTCAAAAGCCTGACCGCCCGCCTACTGCTTGGTCTGCTGGCAATCCACGCTATCCTGTTACCTCTGCTGTTTGTCGGTCTGCTGTATATCGTAAAACAAGGTTATCAGACACAGTTTGTTGAACAGGTGCGCTCATCCGCCTACCTGCTTGCCAGCCATTTATCATACATGGACAGCGACAAAGCCATTGCCGAACAACTGGAAGAAGCATTATTAAGCGGCCGCATTGTCCATGCTCAGGCCGTCTTAACAACCGGCAGAATCATCGCCCCAAATATATCTCAAACACAGACACATATCTTTCATGAAAACTTCGCCTTTGGTGAAGGGGCAGACACCGTCTATTTCATTGCAGCACCGCTGCTCACACTTAACGGCGACATCCAGGGCGTTCTCCAGCTCGGTTATGATGAAACGCCGACTCGCGACCAAATCGCGTTTGCCAATCGGCGCGGCATGATTCTCGCGTCGATTTATCTTCTGCTGAGCTTTGCCCTGGTTGCATTTTTAAGCCCTAAGTTAACAAGAATGCAGAAAAAACTGGTCTATCAGGCGCGACACGATTCACTCACCGGCCTGCCCAATCGTAACCACATGCAGGACATCATAGAACAGGAAATAAAGATTGCCCGGCATCATGCCAAACCCCTCGCCCTTATTCTTCTGGATCTGGACCATTTCAAAGAGATCAACGACACCCTGGGGCACGATGTGGGGGATTCGGTTTTAATTGAAACCGCTTCACGGCTCCATGCATGCGCCCCGGCATCCGGTATCGTAGCGCGCTTAGGTGGTGATGAATTTTCATTGCTTGTACGTGGCGATGACGCTATTCACACGTTAAAAATTGCGGACACCCTGTCACGGATACTACAAAAACCGTTCATTGAAGGGGAGCAATCCCTGCAAATCAGACCGAGTGTTGGCATCGCCTTATTCCCTGACCATGGCACTGACTTTACCACGCTGCTGCGACGGGCAGACATAGCCATGTATGAAGCAAAACGCAAACGCAGCGACTATATCATCTACGATTCAAGCATCGACAAACACAGTCTGCGCAAACTCACTATGAGCACAGAATTACGCGAGGCATTGGAACGCAACGAGTTGGTTATCTATTTCCAACCCAAGCTGGATCTTGCAGACAATAAAATTTCTAGCGCTGAAGTCCTGGTTCGCTGGCGACACCCAAGAATGGGACTGATATCCCCGGATGAGTTTATCCCTCTGGCAGAACAAGTCGGCCTGATTGACTCGTTGACCATGTACGTACTTCGCCTGGCATTACAGCAAAGCCAGGCATGGAAAATAGCAGGCACACCCATCAAGCTAGCCGTCAACCTGTCCGCCTGGAACCTACAAAACGACGCCTTACCTGGCCAGATAAATTCCCTGCTGACTGAGTTTGACCTTCCCGCATCATTATTAGAACTGGAAATCACCGAAAGCGCCATTTTCTCCGACCTGGCCCACGCTGGCGAGATCCTCGAACAGATTCATGCAACAGGAATCGAACTGGCCATTGACGATTTTGGCACCGGTTACTCATCCCTGTCCCATTTAAAGAAGTTGCCTGTTTCTTATATCAAGATCGACAAGTCTTTTGTTATGGATATGGATAACAATGAAAACGATAGTGCCATTGTTCACGCCTCCATCAACCTGGCCAAAAACCTGGGGCTGAGAGTTATCGCCGAAGGTATAGAACACGAACAGACTCTGACCAAGCTAAAAACAATAGGCTGCGACCTGGCCCAAGGTTTTTTTATCAGCCACCCCCTGCCTGCTGATGATTTCGAGAAACGCTTCTTACTGAACAAACCACCCCGCAGCAAGCTGGCAGAGCAGTTTGTTTAAAGCGATACCAGCCACGCTGATTTGTTTTTTTATCGAGTTCTGCCTTGCTTTACGCCCACCTGACCGAATATCAACAGCCTGCTAAACAAACCACAGCAACACGGCATAACGCCCCCCCTTGCCCAAAGCGATCAGACACAAAGCCCAAACTGGGTTTACTTTCAACCAGCCCGCAGCAACACAAAGAGGATCACCAATCACCGGCAGCCATGACAACAACAATACCGGGCTGCCCCAGCGCCTGACCCGCTCCACCCCATGTTCATACTTATGGCCGGACAGGTTTTCCGGAGGGTAATATCGCGCCAGCCACCAGCCAATCAGCCAGGAGGTCATGCCACCCAAACTATTGCCCACCGTTGCGACCAGCAACAGCAGGCCATCGTCATAGGTTTCATTCACCGCCAGAGCCAGCAACAATACCTCAGAACCACCAGGCAGCAGGGTCGAAGAAATAAAGGCGCTGACAAACAGCCCCCACAAACCCCATTCACTCAAAAACTCATCCATTCGCCCATGCTGCCACAACCATAAAAAGCTGTTAAGTTAAACAACCACTTAAGATGACGCCTCTCAGGCCGACAAGTCCATTGACCAATAACAAAATCAGCGTTAGATGAGACAACAACGAACCCCCACAGAACGGCGGCTACGCCTTCATATACGTATGGCGATGATGGACAGGCTTGGCCACCTGGCGGCAGTCAGCGTGCTGGTCGGCTTGCTCTCGGGCCTGGTGATTATTGCCTTTCGCCTGCTGGTAGAATGGGCTCAACTGAGCTTTCTTGATGACCCGGAAAACTACGAAGGCCTGAGCTGGTACTGGCGTTTATTACTGCCAATTCTGGGCGGTTTGTTGATAGGCCTGCTATTTAATTCGGTGGATAAAAAATACCGTACCGTCGGCATTATCCACACCATGGAACGCCTCGCCTACCACCAGGCCAACCTGCCCACCGGCAATGCCGTGATGCAGTTTCTTGGTGCTGCCATCGCCATCATCTTCGGCCACTCGGTTGGCCGCGAAGGCCCGGCCATTCACCTCGGCGCCACCAGCGGCAGCCGCATCGGTCAATGGCTGCACCTGCCCAACAACAGCAATCGCACCCTGGTGGCCTGCGGGGTCGCCGCCGCCATCGCCGCCTCATTCAACACCCCGCTGGCTGGCGTCATTTTTTCCATGGAAGTGGTCTTGATGGAATACACACTGGCGGGGTTTATCCCGGTAATCCTCGCTGCCGTCGCCGCCACCGCCCTGAGTCAACTGGTTTTCGGTGCCGCTCCCGCCTTCGATGTACCGGCACTACAACTGGGTTCACTGGCAGAGCTGCCATACGTATTGATCACTGGCCTAGTGATTGGTGGCCTGGCCGCCCTGTTTATTCATTCGTTACAATATTTTTCCCGCCGGGCAACGGATCAGCCGCTGTGGCAACGCACCACCCTGGGCGGTCTCATTGTTGGTCTCTGCGCCATTATCATCCCTGAGGTGATGAGCCTGGGGTATGACACCGTCAACCACGCTATGGTTGGCGACATCGGCTTCTGGCTGCTCATCGCCATCGTCGCCTTTAAAATACTGGCCACCACCGCCGGGCTAGGCATGGGCATTCCCGGAGGCCTGATCGGCCCCACCCTGGTGATCGGCTGCGCCGCTGGCACCGCCTTCGGCCTGATCGCCGCTCAGGTCGACCCCGGCTCAACATCCAACCCGGCGCTCTACGCCATGATCGGCATGGGGGCCATGATGGGCGCCACACTGCAAGCACCACTGGCAGCGCTCATCGCCCTGCTGGAACTGACCGCCAACCCCAATATCATCCTGCCCGGCATGCTCGCCATTGTCAGCGCCAACCTGATCAGCAGCCAGTTGTTTGGCAAAGAATCTGTCTTCATCACCCTGATGCGCGCCCGTGGCCTCGATTACAGCGAAGACCCCGTGGCCCAATCCCTGCGCCGGGTCAGCATTGCCAAGGCAATGAAACAGAACATTGCCAGCTGCCCAGCACAACTGTCCCGCCAACAAGCAGATGAGATACTGCAACAACAGCCACAATGGCTGCTGCTGCAACCCGCTGGTAAGCCGGCCTACATCCTGCCGGGAGCCGACCTTGCTCTTCACCTGCAAAGCCGTAATTATGAAACGATTGATTTTGAACAACTGCCTGCCAGTCGCCGCAGCGTCGTCGCCATCGACTTGCGCGCCACACTGCAAGAAGGCCTGGAACAATTACGCCAACATCGTTGCGACGCCCTCTACATAGTGGATCACGCCTCACCAGATCATCAGCTGGCCCTCGGCATCGTCACTCGTGAAGATATTGAAGAGCACTATCAATATCCAGCCGCCACGGACAACCCTCCTTCCTGACACTGGCATTCATTAGCTCGACTGTGATACAAACATGCCCCACTGATTCAGTTGAGAAGGAATAATCCCCATGCTGTGGCTCAAAGCACTCCACCTCATTTTTATGGTCACCTGGTTCGCCGGACTGTTTTATCTGCCGCGCCTGTTCGTCTACCACGCCATGAGCGATGACGCCATCAGCAACGACCGTTTCAAGGTCATGGAGCGCAAACTGTTCTACGGCATCATGACCCCAGGGGCAGTATTGACCGTGGTCTTTGGTCTATGGATGGTATTTGGCTATGGCCTGGGGCTGGACAGCGGCGGCTGGTTTCACGCCAAGATGGCCCTGATTCTGGCCCTGATCGGCTACCACATCTATTGCCGCAAGCTGTTATTGGACTTCAAACATGATCGCAACCAACGCAGCCACGTCTATTTCCGCTGGTTCAACGAAGCCCCCGTGCTGGCGCTGATTGCAATCATCATCCTCGCCGTTGTCAGGCCATTCTAGCGCCAAAACATCAAAAATAAAAAGGTTATTTAGCTGCGTTTATGCACAATAATAAAGTGATAACAAGACTTGACTTTCATTTGTAATACAAAAAATTCAAAAATAGACACCAAACGCTAACCTATTGTTTTTTAATGATTTTAGGCATCGCTCATTCTGTCACCAAAATAACAAATATGTAACAGTAACGGGTAGTTGCGAACACTACTCCAGTTTCATCCACAAAGTTATCCACAGTTTTTGTGGATAAAATAGAGGCGAAACAGAAAACAACAACTTAGCAGTGAAAGTTGGCAAACCTAACCCGATAGTCAACTAAAACATGCCATTCAAGACAGCCAAATAAGGAAGTGCTAGGCTTTGGCCATGCCGAAATCTGAACTCGTTTTACGAGTGGCCATACCCTCGCCGCTCTACAGCAGCTTTGACTACCTGCCACCCGACAACTGCGACCCGACACAACTAAAAAAAGGCATGCGCCTGCGTCTGCCATTTGGCCGCAGCCAGACCGTTGGCATTCTGCTTGAGGTCAGCGACACCCCCCAAATCGAACGCCACAAACTCAAACCTGCCATCGAGGTCCTCGACAACGAGCCACTGCTAACAAACGAACTAATGTCCTTACTGCTCTGGTGCAGCGACTATTACCACCACCCCATCGGTGAAACCCTGGCCACCGCCCTGCCCACAGCCCTGCGCCAGGGCGAAGCCGCCACCACCAAACACCGTTCACTGTGGTGCATCACCGATTCAGGCCGCGAAGTTGATACAGACAAACTGGGCAAACGCGCCAAGCGTCAGGCCGACCTGTTGCTGCGACTCAGCGCCAGCCACGCCGGTCTCACCGCTGCTCATTTTAAAGAGCTGCCCCGCACCTGGATTGATGCCATGGCGGTGCTGGTGAAAAACGGCTGGGCCGATATGGAGCAGATCCCGGCACTGGAATTTGGCCACCCCAAGCCGGAAACCGGCCCCGAACTCAACGCCGAACAGGCCAACGCCGTCGAACGCATTCACAACTGCCTGGGCATGTTCAGCGCCTTTCTGCTTGATGGTGTCACCGGCAGCGGCAAGACCGAGATCTACCTGCGCAGCATCGATGCCGTACTGAAAAACAACCAGCAGGCGCTGGTGCTGGTGCCCGAAATCACCCTGACACCACAGCTGGTGGGACGCTTTAAACGCCGTTTCAATGTACCCATGGCGGTGATGCATTCGGGCCTCAACAATCGCGAACGCCTCAACGCCTGGCTGCTGGCGCGTAACGGTGAGGCCAGCATCATCATCGGCACCCGTTCGGCGGTGTTCACCCCCATGAGCAGGCCGGGCATTCTCATTGTCGATGAAGAACACGACAGCTCGTTCAAACAGCAGTCCGGACTGCGCTATTCAGCCCGCGACCTGGCCATCGTCCGCGCCCGCAAGCTCGGCATCCCCATCGTGCTGGGGTCGGCCACGCCTTCGCTGGAAAGCCTGCTTAACGTCGAACAACTGCGTTATCAGCGGCTGTCCCTGCCCAAACGCGCTGGCAGCGCCAAGCCTCCCAAAATTTCATTGCTTGATGTTCGCAGCCAGAACATGGAAGAACAGCTCTCCGCGCCGCTGACACAGTTGATACAACACCACCTCGGCAACAGCAATCAGGTGCTGTTGTTTCTCAACCGGCGCGGCTTCTCCCCTAGCATCATCTGCCATGAGTGTGGCTGGGTCGGCCACTGTCGTCGTTGTGATACGCACATGACCCTGCACATGCAAAAACGCCACCTGCGCTGCCACCATTGCGGCAGCCAACGGCCAATTCCGCAGCAGTGTCCGGACTGTGGCAGCGTCGACCTGCGGCCGCTGGGCAGCGGCACCGAGCGCATCGAAACAGTGCTGACCGAGCAGTTTCCTGATATCCCCATCAGCCGTATTGACCGCGACTCAACCCGTAAAAAGGGCAGCCTGGACGCCATTCTGAACGACATCAACAGCGGTGAACCCCGCATCCTCATCGGCACCCAGATGCTGGCCAAGGGTCACCACTTTCCCGATGTTACCCTGGTGGGCATCCTCGACGGCGATCAGGGCCTGTTCGGTGTCGATTTCCGCGCCGGTGAACGCATGGCCCAGCTCATCATTCAGGTCACCGGTCGCGCCGGTCGCGGTGACAAACCGGGGCAGGTCATCATCCAGACCCACCACCCGGACAACCCCATGCTGCAACTGCTGTGCCAGCAGGGCTACCACGCCTTCGCCAAGGCGGCGCAGTCAGAACGCCAGCTCACCGCCCTGCCGCCCTACAGCCACATGGCACTGCTGCGGGCCGAAGCCAACCATTCACTACCAGCGGAACACTTTCTCGATCAGGCCCACACCCTGGCTGAGCAACTGGGTACGCATGGCATCGAGCTGTACGGCCCGATGCCCGCAGTAATGGAGCGCCGCGCCGGCAAATATCGCTATCAACTGTTGCTACAGGCAAACAAACGTGCCGACTTGCACCGGCTGCTGGGACCGTGGACGATGCAGCTCAATAAATTGCCCGAGGCACGCAAGGTGCGCTGGTCGCTGGATGTGGATCCGGTGGATTTGATTTAAACGAAGGGCGTGCCGTGCGCACCATAAACATGGCGATGAGCCTGCAACCAGAAAATAGTGCCCATAGCACGCCCTACACTTGAGGTCGATCAGAGCTCACACCACAAGTATTTGCATAACCTCCCCAGGAAAAGAGATAATCACCTCCCAATAAATAACACCCCCCGTAGGAACTCCCTGTGAAACACCAACTCGCGCAACTGGTCAACGCCGCCATCCAGCAACTGCAAGCCAATCAAGCACTGCCTGCGGATCTGAGTTTCAACCTGCAGATGGAGCGCACCAAAGACCGCCAACACGGTGATTTCGCCTGTAACGTGGCACTGATGCTGGCCAAGCCCGCCAGACGCAAACCCCGCGACATCGCTGAGGCCATTGTTGCCGAGCTGGGCAGTTCCGAGCAGATCACCAAAATTGAGATTGCCGGCCCGGGTTTTATCAACTTTTTTCTCACCGCCGACGCTTATCACGCTGTCATCAATGAAATACAGACCCAGGGCGACGAGTATGGCCGCAGCCATGTCGGTGCCGACAAACCGGTGCAGGTGGAGTTTGTTTCCGCCAATCCCACCGGCCCGCTTCATGTCGGCCACGGTCGTGGTGCCGCCTATGGTGCCACTGTTGCCAACCTGCTTGATGCCATTGGCTACCAGGTTCACCGCGAATATTATGTCAACGATGCCGGGCGGCAGATGGACATCCTCGCCGCCTCGGTGTGGCTGCGTTATCTGGACAACTGCGGCGAAACATTCACCTTCCCATCCAACGGTTACAAGGGTGACTACGTACTCGACATAGCCGCAGAACTGCATAAAATTCATGGCGACAAATTGCAACATGCCGCAGCCAAAGTGTTTGCTGATGTGCCTGCTGACGAACCCGCCGGTGGCGATAAAGAATTACACATCGACGGACTGGTCAACAACGCCAAAAAATTATTGGGTGACGAAGATTATCGTGCTGTTTTCGATCTCGGTCTGAATACTGTCCTGGCGGATATCCGCGCAGACCTGGCCGAGTTCAACGTCAACTACGACGAATGGTTTTCAGAGCGCTCGCTGATGACAAATGGTGCCGTTGACAAGGCCATTGAACGCCTCAAGACCAGCAATCATCTTTACGAAAAAGAAGGTGCCTGGTGGTTTCGCTCCACCGATTTCGGTGATGACAAAGATCGCGTTGTGGTGCGTGACAATGGCCAAACCACCTACTTCGCCTCAGACATTGCCTATCACATGGACAAACTGGAACGCGGCTATGATCGTGTCATCGATATCTGGGGCGCAGATCATCACGGTTATGTGCCACGGGTAAAAGCAGCCCTGGAAGCCCTGGGGGATGACTCAAGCAAACTCGATGTACTGCTGGTTCAATTCGCTATTCTCTACCGTGGTGGCGAACGCGTACAGATGTCCACCCGCTCCGGTTCATTCGTCACCCTTCGCGAACTGCGTGAAGAGGTCGGCAACGATGCCGCACGCTTCTTTTACGTCATGCGCAAATGCGAACAGCACATGGACTTTGATCTTGACCTGGCCAAATCCCAGTCCAGTGACAACCCGGTCTACTACATTCAATATGCCCACGCCCGGGTTTGCAGCGTGTTAAAACAGATGACTGAAAAGGGTTTTAAGCACGACAATGACAACGGTCTGGCAAACCTTGACCTGCTCACCGAGCCACACGAGCAGGCACTACAGATCAATCTGTCACGTTATCCGGAAGCACTGGAAACCGCCGCCTTGAATCATGAGCCTCATCAACTGGCCAATTACCTGCGTGAACTGGCCAATGAATTCCACACTTACTACAACGCCCATCAATTTCTGGTCGATGATGCCAATCTGCGTGATGCACGCCTAAGCCTTAATCTGGCAGTAAAACAGGTCATCAAAAACGGGCTTGAACTGTTAGGCGTATCAGCACCGGAGGCCATGTAGTCGATGACCAAAGACTACAAGAACGTCCCCCGCAGCAGCGACCAGAAAACAACAAAACGGGCACCTAAAAAAGCCAGCAGCACGGCCAAAAAACCCGGCCGAGAAAAAAAGCCAACCCCCGGCTGGGTATGGTTGTCTAGCGGTCTGGCAATCGGTTTAAGCGTCGCGGCAATTATTTATTTTTATGACCGCGGTGATGAAACAATTAAGACCGCCACCAAAGCGGTCAGCGAAGCGATCAAAGCCATCCCCAAGCTGCCTGAAAATATATCATCAGAAAAAGATGATGGCCCGCGCTTTGATTTTTATACCCTGCTGCCCGAGCTTGAGGTATTAATCCCCGAAACTGAAGTCAAGCAGGAACAGGCCCGCATCAAACAGAAAAACAATGTCGCCTACATGATTCAGGCTGGCTCCTTCCGCGCCTACGGTGAGGCCGACAGCCTCAAAGCGCAAATAGCCATGCTCGGCATCGAAGCCGATATTGATCCTGTTTCCAGCAAAGGTGGACAATGGTTGCGGGTGAGGGTTGGACCGTTCACCGATAAACGTGAACTGAACAAAGTACGGAATCGTCTGCACAAAAATAATATCAACACCATGCTGGTGCAGATCAAAAAATAAAAACCAACACAATACAACAACCATAAAAGAGCAAGGCCAGCTTAATGCTGGCCTTGCTCTTTATTATCTAAATATTTTTGTTAATTGGAAAATGCACTCCCTGAGGTATAAACAGGTTCAACAACAACGGTCCACATTGAAGAGTCTGGATGTATAGCATCTACCCTAAATTTCACATAACCATCAGCCGTGCTAACCACATAAACATGATTGACCTGCAATGCCTCTATAGGTGAATCAAACTCAGTGGGGGTATTTATTATTGATGACAATTCAACCGCCCCCATATCTTTAAACTGGGCCGCTGTGGTGTAGCTGGATGGACACCAAAACACACCTGTTGTGGTTGGTGAATCATTACAACCCCAAGTATTTGTCATACCATCATCAATATAACCTTCTGTGCTGTTGTCATCTGTAGACAGTGAGAAATCATAACCCATGTGACCAATGGCAGCCTTTCCTGCGGCGCATATTGAGGCCAGCAAGATATCGTTCACCCCCCCCTCTTCACCGGCAGCTGGAGAGTAGTAATAATTATTAAGGCTTTCATCCCCGCCTTTTCTAACACTTATGTACACACCCGCCTCGGCTTCTACGGCTACACTGCTAAATTTTCCGTTGGCGTCGGTATAGGCTGTGGTTGTCCACGTTCTGGTGTAATCTGAAAAAACCACGGTGGCATTGGCAACTGACTCACCCATACAGTCAGTAACCTTGCCGGAAAGAAAAGAGGTATCGTAGACGCTATCGTAATTCCAAAAAGAGAAATGAGGAATACTGGCCTCGTAGTTGGTGCCATTTAATGTACCAACCCCCTCTTCTTTCCATCGACCCTCTGCCTCATCGAAGTACCAGACCGGGATTGTTGCTGGTGCTTTTGATTGAATCGAACTATTCACCGAAAAACTCAGAGCAGCCATAGAGCCAGGCGCCAAATTCAAGGCATTGCCTGATGCATCTTCGGCATCAACATTCACAAACCCGAACGACATGATTGGCACAGTAGAGCCATCACTCCTGACACCCTCATGTTCACCCGGAAAAACACTGTTAGAAACAGGATCAAACGCGGTGAATTTTATCGTTGCCGTTCCGGTAAAGGCAGAGCCATCGGCATTCACCAATGTGTTTGCGGCAATAAATATAGTGTTGTCGCCATCCGCTATGGTGTTATCAATGCTGGCATCAATATCCTTTTCAACACTCACCCTCGCCATGCTTACGTCGACAACGGCGTCTACACCGCTGAAAAACCTAACAATGCCAGTCGCATTAACGTAACCGGGCTTTGAATAAGTAACAACAGCACGCTCAGCCGCATCAATATCCGATATAGAAAAACGACCATCCGCAGCGGTAGCAACAGTTTCCGAGCCTAACGTGACCGTCACCCCTTCTATTGGGACAGGGCTATTAGCGCTGTCTACAACAACACCGCTAAAAGAAATTGAACCTGTCGACAAGGCGGTTCCATTATCACTGTCATCACTCGTTGCCCCTGAGCCACCACCGCCACAAGCACCAAACAAAACCAGACTTAGTAAAAATAGAGGCCTACACAGAGAGCTAACAGAAAGCACCACAGGACATACTCCTTAAATAAAAAACCACCACCGATACAGAAGTGACTTGGCAAACACCAATGACTTATTCGGCCAGCAGCAATAAACCTTTATAAAAAAGACACCTAAAGCTTCAATCCGCAAAAAAATAAAACGTTTAATCAAATCTGTAATGCTTTCTCACCGCTTTACGAACTTCCCAGCGGCACGACATACCCGCAGGAAATATGACACGGTCACCCTTTCCCATCTGCACGGGTTCACCGCCATCAGGCGTTACCACAACCTCGCCATCGAGAAAATAACAGGCTTCGTTGGCGTCATAGACCCAAGGGAAAGTCGACGCTTCTTTTTCCCAAACAGGCCAGGCGAAGACACCTTCGGCATCCACAGTTTCACGGGCAATTTGGCGTTCTATTTTTATTTGGTTCATCGCTGTTTTATTTCTCTTAATCTTCGTGATAGGTGTAACCCGTTAGGCCTGCCTGCAATTCGGTGAGATAAAGGTTTTTATCCTGTTCACTCAAATCTGAATTATTTAGTTTTGCTTTATACGACAGTAATAATTCATCGGCATCAAAATGAACATAGGCCAGCAGCTCATCAACTGCATCGCCATATTCAGGGCAGACCATTTGATAACCGTCATCGGTTAATTCGATATCGACTGAATCGGTATCGCCAAACAGGTTATGCATATCACCGAGGGTTTCCTGATAAGCACCAATCAACATCATGCCTAATAGGTATGGTTGACCACTGGTGTATTCATGCAAAGGTAAACTGCTTTCCAGCCCTTCATTGTCAACATAGCGATCAATACGACCATCTGAATCACAAGTGAGATCCTGAATCACCACTCGCCGGGTTGGCTCTTCATCAAGCCGGTGCAAGGGAATGATGGGAAACACCTGGTCGATAGCCCAGACATCCGGCAAGGACTGAAATAGAGAGAAGTTACAAAAATATTTATCGGCCTGCTTTTCATTCAACTCATCCAGCAGATCACGTTGTGAACGAATAGATGGATTAAGCCGTGCCTTCACCTTGGCGGAGACCAGATAATAAAGCTGCTCGGATCGGGCACGTTGTTCCAGTGTCATCATGCCCTGGGCATACATGTCCCGGGCCTGTTGCAACCAATGCACGGCATCATGATATGCCTCCAGTGGTGAACCGATGTCGGCCTGGCTCATTACATTCCACAAATAATGAATTACCTTTGGGTCATCCGGGTTTTCCAACGCATCAATATCTGTTGGAAGCTCAATGATGTCACTATCGACAACATTGGTAATCAACATGGCGTGGTGAGCGGTAAGCGCACGACCGGACTCGGAGATAATCATCGGCTGCGGCAGCAGCTTTTCTTCACACACCACTTTCAGCGCATGGACAACATTGTTGGCATATTCCTGCACGCTATAGTTCATGGAACAGTCACTGCGCGAACGCGTACCTTCATAATCCACCCCCAGACCACCGCCGACATCGACATACGTCAGCACAGCTCCCAGCGCACACAGCTCGGCGTAGTAACACCCCATCTCGCGCATACCGCCTTGAATGTCACGAATATTGGCAATCTGTGAACCCAAATGACAATGCAACAATTGCAAGGTTTGTAGTTTTCCAGCCAGCTTTAGACTATTCACCACTGCCAGCACCTGACTCGAGGTCAATCCAAACTTGGATTTTTCACCCCCCGTGTTTTGCCATTTACCAGCCCCGATAGACGCCAGCCGCACCCGCACACCAAGCATAGGCTCAATGCCAAGTTTGCTAGATTCCTCCAACACCAGCTGCAACTCAGACGGTTTTTCAATGACGATGAAAACCTTAAAACCAAGCTGCTGACCGATCAGGGCCAGGCGAATATATTCTCTGTCTTTATAGCCATTGCAGACAACCACTCCGCCCTGCCGGCTCATGCCCAACACTGCCATCAACTCCGGTTTGCTGCCAGCCTCAAGACCAACGCGCTCAGCACCATTTTGGCAGATATGTTCAACCACGGTACGCTGCTGATTAACCTTGATGGGATAGACGGCGGTGTAACCACCGCGGTAGTTATCTGCCTCCATAGCCAGGTCAAAGGCATCGCAAAGTGTTGCGACACGGTCACGCAGAATATCGGTAAAACGTAACAACACTGGCAGAGACAGTTTTTGCTCTGTCAGGCCTTGGCTCAATTCATAAACATCAATACCCGGCTTGCTTTTATCCTGATCCGGATAGACCACCAGATGGCCGAGTTGGTTAATATCAAAATACCCCCCCCCCCAATGACTCACATTATAAGTGCTGCGTGCCTGTTCCAGACTCCAACTCATTATTACCTCTACAGACCCTATTGGGTGATATACAATTGGCCGATATTATAAGTCTCAAGCCCCCTGGATGGCATTGTTTTTAACCGTAGGAGATCAAGATGACTCTGGACAAAAACTGGTTCAGCGAGCAACACGCTGGGGCCGGCTCTGCCTTTTCTCTCAAAATAAAAGAAAAACTGCACGAAGAGCAGACCCCGTTTCAGCTCATCGAAATCTACGACACCGAAGAATTCGGCAAACTGATGGTCATCGACGGCTGTTACATGGTCACCAGTCGCGAAAACTTTCTCTACCATGAGATGATGACCCACCCTGCGCTGTTCACCCACCCCGACCCCAAAAAGGTCTTGATCATTGGTGGTGGTGACTGTGGCACGCTGCGTGAAGTGTTAAAGCACCAGGATGTCAGGCAGGCCTGGCAGGTGGATATCGACGAAGCCGTTACCCGGCTGTCGGAAAGGTATTTTCCCGAGCTATGCATTTCCAACGGTGACGGCCGCGCCGAACTGCTGTTTGAAGACGGCATTAAATGGATTCAGGAATCTGAACCCGGCGGCCTCGATATCATCATTGTCGACAGCACCGATCCGATTGGCCCGGCTGAAGGCCTGTTCGGCGAGGCATTTTACAGAGACTGCTTTCATGCGCTGGATTCAGACGGAATTCTGGTGCATCAGAGCGAGTCCCCCCTGTATCATCTGGATCTGCTCAAGAGTATGCATAAGGCCATGCGCCACGCAGGTTTTAATGCCACCAAAACCTACCACTTTCCCCAACCCAGCTATCCTAGCGGCTGGTGGAGCGCCACCATGGCATGTAAGGAAAGCTCCGGCCTAGACGGCTTTCGTGAGAACGATGTACGCAACAAGACCTTTAAAACCCGTTATTACAACGCCGACATACACAAGGCCGCGCTGGCTCAGCCTGAGTTTTGCAAAGAGGCCGGACTGGATTAAACCCCCAGGCAATAAAAAGGCCGCTTCAAACGAAGCGGCCTTTTTATATCAATATCTTAGGGCATCCTACGAAGATTCAGCCTTTTTATTGTCACGCCTACCCATGAAAACAGCGACCACCACAGGCACTACCACCACAATAATAATGGCGGCTGTCGCCAAAGTTCCTTCTTCAGTATCTGCCTTAGCAATAACAAGCACCACACCAATCATTGCCAGAGTAGCAAGGGTGTAACCGACAAAACGTCCTAACTCTTTCATGTCAAAATCCCACTGTTTACACCAAATATGAAAGAGATTGTACATGATCTTTGCAATCTAGGGTGTGACAACACACCTAATCAGGACTTCTCATCCATATTGAGACACTGATATGCTAGCATCTACCCCCTGAATGGGAACTATTTGCACAACTAGCCCTCCAAAAAAAACCATACGAAACTTTCCATACACGCGAATAGCCTGTTGTTGAAAATCAGATAAGGATTAATTGTTTCAATGTCCATAGAAATCAGAAAAGGCACTGTTGCCGCCATTACCCAGACCGAAGGCAAAAAGACCAGCACCTGCCACATAGGCGATCATGAGATCACCTTAAACCGCGACCTGGCAGACAAGGTGAATATTGGTGACGAAATCGCCATCACCGGCAACACCAACGAACAGGGCATGAAAGCACTGGCAGTCAACAACCTGAGTTTGAAGCGGATCTCATCCATCGACCCAACCAATATCGTTTTGGCAATGGGGCTGAGTGGTTTTGCCTTTTTTGTATTTTTTATCCTTGGCGTGCAGAACCTTACTGCTGGCATCATCTCCCTGGCAGTATTAAACATTGTCATCAGTCTGGTGAGTTTGGTAGCCGCCGGCATCACCATTCTTCGCTTGTTACAGCTTCGGCAAGCATTAGCCAAGTGCAAACACCTCTAAACCGCTTAACAAAAAAACCGTTCAATGAAAAAGTCGAGCCTCATCCAGAGGCTCGACTTTTTTATAGCCGCTGAAAAATCACAACTCTTTTACCCGATCCAATACCAGCGCAGCATGGCCATCCGCACTCACCGCATAGCTTGCCTCTGCTATCTGGCCTTGTTTATCGATGATAAACGTTGAGCGGACAATGCCCATTTTCTTAACACCTTTCTTTTCCTTTTCCTGCCACACACCATAACTTTCACATAACTGCCCTGAAGTATCCGCCAGCAAATCCATTTTCAATCCATATTTTTCAATAAAGGCCTGATGGCTTTGACAGGAATCTTTGCTGACACCGAGGATCACCGTATCAAGTTCTGCAAAATCAGCCATCAGAGCCGTAAACTGGTTCGCCTCAATCGTGCAGCCAGTGGTGTCGTCTTTGGGGTAAAAATACAACACCACATTTTTTTTACCCTTGAACTCCGACAGCGCAATGGGTTTATTGTCCTGATTCACTAAGCGGAAATCAGGCGCGGTTTTATTTTTCTGCAACATTTATCTGTCCTGTCATTATATTTTAAAGAGTTAGCCAGCATGAGCGCGAGGACAAGCCCAACACCCTCACGCATTTATTCGACACAAAAAAGCCCGGACAGCTTCCTGTCCGGGCACAAACACCAAGTTAGAGGTAGTGTTATTTACCAGAAGTAAATTCTGGGTAGGCCTCCAAACCACACTCGGCCAGATCAACACCGTTGTATTCGTCTTCTTCGCTAACACGAACACCCATCACTGCTTTCAGCGCAAGCCAGACAATCAGACTGGCCCCAAACACCCATACAAAGATGGTTGCAGCACCCGCCAACTGGCCCACGATGGTTCCATTTGGCCCCAAGGCAACTGCTAGCAGCCCCCAGACACCAACCACACCATGTACAGAGATCGCACCAACAGGATCATCGATCTTCAGTTTATCCAGACCGAGGATTGAAAACACCACCAACACACCACCCACAACACCGATTACAGTCGCCATTAAAGGTGACGGCCAGTCAGGCCCCGCAGTGATCGCTACCAGCCCCGCCAGAGCGCCATTACAGGCCATGGTCAGATCAGCCTTGCCAAATAACAGACGAGCCGTGATCAGCGCAGCCATCACACCACCTGCGGCAGCAGCGTTGGTGTTAAGGAAGACCATTGCAACGGCATTTGCGTTGGTGATATCACCCAGTTTCAGTACAGAGCCGCCATTAAAACCAAACCAGCCCATCCACAAAATGAATGTGCCCAGCGCCACCAATGGCATATTGGTACCAGGAATAGCGTTCACTTCACCATTTTTACCGTACTTACCTTTTCGAGCACCCAGCACCAGCACAGCGGCCAAAGCAGCAGCAGCACCGGCCATGTGAACAATGCCTGAACCGGCAAAGTCAGAGAATCCCAGGTCACCAAGATTAAACATACCAAAGACATCCTTACCACCCCAGGTCCATGAACCTTCCATTGGGTAGATCACCGCCGTCATCACAGCAGCAAAGGCCAGAAATGCCCACAATTTCATGCGTTCGGCCACAGCACCAGAAACGATGGACATAGCGGTGGCAACAAACACCACTTGAAAGAAGAAGTCAGAAGCGCCTGAATAGACCGAGCCACCTTCAAAACCATTTTCAGCAGAGGCTGCCAGGGCGTCAGCCACCAGTGTTTCACCACCAGCAATACCGGTCAGAAACAGGTCGCCGCCATACATGATCGAATAACCGCAGACCAGGTACATGATGCAGGAGATCGCAAACAGAGCGATGTTCTTAGTCAGAATTTCAGTGGTGTTTTTGGAACGCACCATACCGGCTTCGAGCATGGAAAAACCCGCCGCCATCCACATAACCAATGCGCCACACACCAGAAAATAAAAGGTGTCCATGGCGTATTGCAGTTGAAAAATATTATTTTCCATTATTAATACCTCCGATAAACTTAAATGGCTTCAACACCGGACTCGCCGGTACGTATACGAATCACCTGTTCCAGCGTGGTGACAAAAATCTTGCCGTCACCTATCTTGCCAGTGTTGGCAGCCTTGGTAATAGCTTCAATGACCTGATCGACAAGATCTGTCGCAATAGCGATATCGATTTTCACTTTAGGCAAAAAGTCCACCACGTACTCAGCACCACGATAAAGCTCGGTATGCCCCTTTTGACGGCCGAAGCCCTTAACTTCAGTGACGGTGATGCCCTGCACCCCAATCTCTGAGAGTGCCTCGCGGACATCGTCCAGCTTAAAAGGCTTGATAATTGCTGTTACCAGTTTCATTGCTCTCTCCTTACAGTGGAAATTCATAACGGGGTTTGCCCCCAAAAACCTGTACATCTTTTATTCAGTTGTAACAGCCTTAGAGCATTAGCCGTGCCAATCTTTTATTTTCTTATTTTTCAACCCCTTACATAGAAACCACAATAAACACACACCTACCACGCACCATTTCGAACATCGGCAACTACACCACTGCACCAGACTAGTGCGTTTTAATGAAGCATACAGTCGCTAGCCGAATTGACGTAAACTTGCCCAAGGAAAAACAAAAGGAAAAATCATGATTGAACCCAAAATGCTTGATGATCTGGCCAGAAAACTGGCTGATTCAGTCCCCGCTGGCGTCCGTGAACTACAAAAAGACCTGGAAAAAAATCTTCACGCCACCCTACAGTCGGCATTCAGCAAACTAGACCTGGTGACACGAGAAGAATTTGAAGTACAAAGCACACTGCTGGCCCGCACCCGCGCCAAGCTCGACGCACTGGAAATCCAAATCGCCGCACTGGAACAAGAACAACAAAACAAACCATAAATAAAATCAGTTGTCAGTCACAACCAGACTGGCAATAATCAGCCCATACGCGAACACAGACAGACAAGGGGGTCTCATGTCACTCGCTGTTGTTTATAGCCGTGCCGGTGCTGGGATTGATGCACCGCTGGTAACGGTCGAAGTTCACCTGGCCAACGGCCTGCCAAGCCTGTCCATTGTCGGCCTGCCCGAGGCAGCAGTGAAAGAGAGCAAGGACAGGGTTCGCAGCGCTCTTTTGAATAGCCAATTCGATTTTCCCGCCCGTCGCATCACTATCAACCTGGCACCCGCCGACCTGCCCAAAGAAGGCGGCCGCTTTGACCTGCCAATAGCACTCGGCATCCTCGCCGCCTCTGGCCAGATCCCCAATGACAAACTTGGCAATTACGAATTTGTCGGCGAATTGGCACTTAGCGGAGAACTGCGCGGCATCCGTGGCGTGCTGCCAGTGGCAGTACAGAGCCGTAATGCAAAACGTAGCCTGATACTGCCTGAAGAAAATGCTGCCGAGGCCACCCTCGCGGGTGACATAGTCATCCTCGCCAGCAATCATTTGTTAAGTGTCTGCGCCCACCTCAATGGTACAGGGCCACTTCAACCACAACCGCCCATGAGCATACCGCCGCTGCCTGACAACCATGCAGACCTCAGCGATGTATGCGGTCAACATCATGCCAAACGGGCACTGGAAATCGCTGCAGCTGGCGGTCATTCGCTATTAATGGCAGGACAACCCGGCACTGGCAAGACCATGCTCGCCAGCCGCCTGGCCGGTATTTTGCCAAGCATGACTGAAACTGAGGCACTGGAAGCAGCGGCGGTACAATCCATCAGTCATGGCGGTTTTGATACCTGCAACTGGAAACAACGACCGTTTCGATCACCGCACCACACCGCCTCGGGCGTGGCCCTGGTAGGTGGTGGCAGCAACCCGCAGCCAGGTGAAATCTCACTGGCCCACAATGGCGTGATGTTTCTCGATGAGCTGCCGGAATATGATCGCCGGGTTTTAGAGGTACTGCGCGAGCCACTGGAATCGGGCAAAGTGACCATCTCTCGCGCCGCGCGCCAAGCCGAGTTCCCGGCTCGTTTTCAATTGATTGCAGCAATGAACCCCTGTCCCTGCGGCTACCTTGGCGACA
>JAJRUN010000074.1 GCA_024277755.1 Gammaproteobacteria bacterium
GCAGATCAGGTTTATCGGAACCAAAGCGTTCAATTGCCTCAGCGTAGGTCATCCGTGGAAATTCATGTGGCAGCGCCACCTCCAGCACATGGGTAAAGATATCGCGAAACATATCTTCCATCAGATTGGTGATCTGATCTTCTGAAATAAACGAGGCCTCAATATCAAGCTGGGTAAATTCCGGCTGCCTATCGGCACGCAGGTCTTCATCACGAAAGCAACGCGCAACCTGGTAATAACGATCAAAACCACTCACCATCAGCAACTGTTTGAACAGCTGCGGCGACTGTGGCAGAGCAAAAAATTTGCCTTCATGGGTACGACTGGGCACCACATAATCACGCGCCCCTTCTGGCGTGGCCTTGGTCAGAAACGGGGTTTCGATTTCGAGGAAACCGCGATCATCGAGGAAGTTGCGCAAGTGACGGGTGACCTGACCACGGATACGCATGCGTTGCTGCATTTCGGGGCGACGCAAATCGAGGTAACGGTATTTCAGGCGCACCTCTTCAGAGGCATCGGTATCGTCTTCGATCTGAAACGGTGGTGGCTCAGAACGGTTGAGAATTTCAATATCGGTACCGAATATCTCAATTTTACCGGTGTTCATATTGGTATTAATTGTGCCTTCAGGACGGGCACGTACCTTACCTTTACAGCGCAGCACGAATTCGTTACGGACACGTTCAGCAATTTCAAAGTTGGCCGGGCTGTCAGGGTCAAATACCACCTGAACAATGCCATCACGGTCACGCAGGTCAATAAAGATAACGCCACCATGATCACGACGACGATGCACCCAACCACACACTTCTACTTCCTGATCCACCAGGGTCTCAGTCACTTGTCCACAATAGTGGCTACGCATTGTTCAATTCCTTATTTATATTTCTTGATATGTCATGCGACCAGGTCGCAAAAAGCAGGCAATTTTACTACGGACAGGCGGATTTATTCCAGCGCCGGACAACCGCCACAAGACGGCATGGCGGCGGCACCTGTGGACGGACAAACCGGCGCAGCACTTTTCGATTTCACCTGAAAGCTGCCCGCTGACATCAGTTTGGTCAGTTTTTGCTCGTGACACTGGGGACAGTCCTTCAACAGTGGATCGCTCATTTTCTGCATAACCTCTAACTGGTGGCCACAGGATTCACAGCGGTATTCATAAATCGGCATTATTTTGGTTCCGGCTGCCCGTAAAATGCGGGCGATTATAGCATGGCCACAAAGCCTGAGGTGCAAGCATGGCTTTTGCCGCAAGTGTCTGATAGCTTGGAAACAATCCCGACCAAAGGCATGCCCATGCGCAGTTTTTCACAGCCCGCCCACAGTGGCCCTCGCAACGATATGCAGACCATTCGCAGCCTGCTGCCGTTTCTGTGGCAACACAAACCACGCGTGGCAGCAGCACTGGCCTGCCTGATACTGGCCAAGGCAGCCATCGTAACCATGCCCTGGTTACTGAAAGACATCATCGACCAGCTGTCCGCCACCAACATTGCCCTCACCCTGCCGTTAGCGCTGCTGGTTGGCTACGGCGCATTGCGTCTGACCAGTTCGGCCTTTAGCGAACTCCGCGACGCCATCTTTGCCAAGGTGACACAAAGTTCAATCCGCAGTGTCGCCTTGCAAGTATTCAAACACCTGCACGGCCTGTCACTGCGTTTTCACCTGCAACGTCAGACTGGCGGCATCTCACGCGATATCGAACGCGGCAGCCGCGGCATCAGTTTCCTGCTCAATTTCATGCTGTTCAACATTCTGCCAACCTTGCTTGAGATTGGTCTGGTAACCGCGATTTTATACATCAACTACGACGCCTGGTTTGCCATCATCACCTTTGTCAGTATTGGACTCTACGTTTCATTCTCGTTGATCGTCACTGAATGGCGAATGCGTTTTCGTCGCACCATGAACGAGCTGGACTCCAAGGCCAACACCCGCGCCATCGACTCACTGCTGAACTATGAAACAGTCAAATACTTCTGCAACGAAGACTACGAAGCCAAACGCTACGACGCCAATCTGGAAAAATGGCAATCAGCGGCGATCAAAAATCAAACATCACTCAGCCTGCTCAATTTTGGTCAGGGCAGCATTATTGCCATCGGCATGACCCTGCTGTTAATCCTGGCCAGTGATGGCGTTGCCAAAGGTGAAATGACCATTGGTGACTTGGTGCTCATCAACGCCTACCTGTTACAGCTTTTCATGCCACTCAACTTTCTCGGTTTTGTCTACCGCGAAATCAAAAACTCGCTGACCGATATGGAAAAAATGTTCAGCCTGTTGCGCAACAACCCTGACGTGCAAGACCATGCCGATGCCCAGCCCCTTGAAATCGACAATGGCGCTGTGCGCTTCGAGAATGTTGACTTTGGTTACGATGATAATCGCCAAATCCTGCACAATGTCAGTTTCGAAATTCCAGCGGGCAAAAAAGTCGCCGTGGTTGGCCATAGCGGCGCAGGCAAATCAACCCTGTCGCGCCTGCTGTTTCGCTTCTACGAAATCAATGCCGGTCGCATTCTGGTCGACGATCAGGACATCAATAAAACCACCCAAAAAAGCCTGCGCGCCGCTATTGGCATCGTGCCGCAGGACACCGTACTGTTTAACGACACCATCCACTACAACATCGCCTATGGCCGACCCGATGCAACTGAGGCTGACATTATCAGCGCGGCAAAAACAGCCCACATCCACGACTTTGTCACATCACTGCCCGACGGCTATGAAACCACTGTCGGCGAACGCGGCCTGAAACTTTCCGGCGGTGAAAAACAGCGTATCGCCATCGCCCGTACGGTATTAAAAGACCCCTGCATTTTGATCTTCGATGAAGCCACCTCGGCACTGGACTCAAAATCAGAACAGGCCATCCTCAAAGAGCTGCGTGAAGTGGCAAAAAACCGCACCACCCTGGTGATTGCCCACCGTCTTTCCACCATCATCGATGCTGACCAGATTCTGGTGATGGACCAGGGCCGGATTATTGAGCGTGGCACACACCGTCAGCTTTTAAATAAAGATGGAAGCTATGCCCAGATGTGGGCACTGCAACAGCAAAAATCACCCGCAGGACAAAACACTTGCGACAATCCAGACGGGGTATAAAAAACAACATCGTCGATCCGCACCAGAGTGCAGATCGAAAAAACATACCAAACAAACAAGTGAGAACGGGCCTGCTTTTTTTCAAAACATGAATAACATTCTGGATTTAATTGCCGCTATAAACGTTAGTGAATGGCATAGACAATTTAGCTAAACCTGAAATCACAGATTCAGGCAAACACAAACCAGCTTCTGCACTTACCACTTCACCCAGCAATAAAATCCACGCATTACTGCAAAGTTAATGCTTGTTTTTCAATATGTTGAAGGGGGTTTCAGATGAGAATATTTTCTCGCACAACAAAAAAATATTGGCTGGCAACTGTGTTACTCAGTCTGGCGTTATTACTCGGCGGCTGCACAGAAGATGATATCAACGCCTTAGCAGCAAACCATGAAATAACAAATACATCGCCCATCCCTAGTAGCAGCGCCGCAAGCCTCAGTGGCACAGCCGCAACAGGGGCGGCAATTGTTGGCCATATAGTTATTACTGATGTGAATGGCTACACAAATTCAAACGTCATAATTAATCCTGACGGCACATTTAATGCCGATGTGACCAATATGGTTCCGCCTTTCATCCTAAGTGCAATACCGGATGATTCCAGCCAGGCAACACAATATTCATATGCCGGCAAGGCAAACAAGACTGTCAACCTGACCCCTCTAACCAGCCTTGCACTATTTATGGCGTACAACAAAGAGGACATCCGGGCCATCGCCAACCACTGGGTTGCCTACAGCAATAAAATCACAGAAACAGTACTGGCAACAGCCCAAACCCAAATCAATTCAAATTTTGACGCTCAACTTCAGGCACATGGACTTAATCCAGGCAGTTACGATTTTTTCACGACTCCCTTTACGACTGATAACACAGGTATTGATGCTGTCCTTGATAGCCTATCAATTAATATTGATATGGAAGCAGGCGCATTTTCTGTAAAAATCAACAATATACCTTTTGACTTTAATACTGGAGCCGATTCTGACAACCATAGAGCTGCCCCCCCTCTTGAACAGTCTGACACTGATATATCCGCCACTGACGGTTTTGATCAGGCATCTACCAATGAGCCTGATGATGTCATCAGCATCCCGGCAACATGGCAACAGACAATCACAGGCACGGTCTTGACCGCTGGCTTCCAGAGGAAGGTTGCTGAAATGACGACCACAAACTTATCCGCAGCAGCAACAGCTGAGGAAATTGAAACCACCATTATTTCTGAGTTTTTATACGGCGTTGTGGCAGGTGAGGTAACCACAAATAAAATCACTGCAGAAGCAGACCTTGTTGTGTACGAAGTTTCATTTGAAACAACGGGTATGTCTTATTCGTTGGTTTATGAATACATAAAAGAGGCAGGGTAATGTTGCCGCAAACAAAAACAAAGCGACTAACCTGCCGATGTACAAGCGTCGCCCCCTTAATGCCGCTGTTATTTTGCATTTATTGACATTCATCCGTACAAGTATTCCAATGAGACCTTCAATCCATATCTTATATTAGGGGTGAACAAGATGTTCAACAGGCACACATCACAAAAAAAACACTGGTTATTAGCGCTATTTACTTGTTTCAGCCTTATTCTGGCAGGTTGTGGCAGCGATAATGATGATGACGACACCGCAACCCTGAGCGGTACCGCCGCTACAGGCGCGGCTATTGTTGGCCATGTTGAAATAACAGGTACTGACGGCGCTCCGCTCACCAACGTTATTATCAACGCTGATGGCAGCTTCACTGCCGACGTCAGCAACATGACCCCGCCGTTCATCCTTGCCGCCATCCCGGATGACGGTAGCCAGACCGAATTTTCATACGCAGAAGCGGCGAACATTACGGCTAATATCACATCCCTAACCACCCTGGCCATGTACACAGCCAATGGCAATCAGGACCTAGCCAACATGGCCGCAAACTGGGCAACACAGGCCAGCCAGATTGATGCCGATGCACTGGCGGCAGCACAGGCACAGGTTAATCAAAACTTCAGTAGCCAATTAAGCGCAGAGGGCATTGATCCCGCCACATACGACTTTTTCACTTCTGCATTTAATGCCAACGGCACAGGTATTGATGCGGTCATGGATAGCGTCACTGTCAACATTGACATGGCTGCAGGCTCAATCAATGTAACCATTGGCGGCCAACCATTTTCCTTCAACCCCAATATGGACATAGGCAACATCAATATCGGTGGCAGTGATTCTTCAAATGATGACAGCTCCTCAAGCGATGGTGGTTTAGACATAGACCTGGGCGACGCAACTGGCGGCGGTAACTGGACGCTGGTAATTAGCGGTACAACTACAATATCAGGCTTTAATACCAGCATCCCTGCAACAACTGTTACAGGCCTGCCTGCACCAGGAAACGTCTCTGACATAGAAGATGCCGTGAATGAGCAATATGCCGCGACAGGCGTTAATGGCAATGTTTCAGTCACCGAGATATCCAGCAGCTCAAGCAAGGTGGTCTTTGAGATTTCATTCAGTTCAACTGTTCAAGATTTTACGACTACCACCAATCTGGTATACACCTACACCAAAAACTAAACGCTTAACGTTCTTATTCAAAGCGGCTCACACCTTATGGTGTGGGCCGCTTTTTTTGTTTGCAAAACACCTGTTCAAAGCATTTAACTGTGCTAGCTTTAAACAATGGGCAAGCCCAACAAAAGCCGTGGTCAACTCAAACTGCGCAGCATTGCGATAGACACCTATCGCGAAAATGTCGCCTATCTGAAT
Organism: Gammaproteobacteria bacterium; assembly: GCA_024277755.1. Classification (GTDB taxonomy): domain Bacteria; phylum Pseudomonadota; class Gammaproteobacteria; order Tenderiales; family Tenderiaceae; genus Tenderia. The sequence continues at coordinate 5,878 of JAJRUN010000074.1, forward strand.
CGCGAATGCGGAATTTATCGCGCTGAGGGTTTTCAAGCCCTGTCTAAAATTGAAATCAGCGCCAATGGCAACACCATTCTGGCCATGCTCAATGTCGTTGATGATGACAACATCGTCGCCCCTGGCGAGCTGGGACTATCGGAACAGGCCTTTGAACAAATCCAGCTTGATGAAGGCACTCTGGTCTGCGTTTCCCATGCCGAACCCCCTGCATCCATGGAATCTGTACGGGGCAAGATCGCAGGCCAACGCCTTGATGAAAGACAGTTTCGCGATATCGGCCGCGACGTTGCCACACACCGTCTTTCCAAAATGGAACTGGCCGCTTTTCTGGTGGCCTCTGGCCAGACAGGCCTCGACCGTGACGAAGTGCTCTACCTGACCCGGGCCATGACCGAAACCGGCACGCGCCTTAACTGGCATGAACCCCTGGTAGTAGACAAACACTGCATTGGCGGCATACCCGGCAACCGCACCTCTATGCTAGTGGTGCCAATTATCGCCGCTCACGGCATGCTGATCCCCAAGACCTCAAGCCGCGCCATTACCTCACCGGCCGGCACTGCCGACACCATGGAGGTGCTGGCCGAAGTTGAACTGGCGCCCGACAAACTACATCACATTATCCGTCATCAACGTGGCTGCATCAGCTGGGGCGGCACCGCCAACCTCGCCCCCGTCGATGATGTTTTGATCTCTGTTGAACGCCCTCTGAGCATCGATTCACAAGGGCAGATGGTGGCCTCTATTTTATCGAAAAAACTGGCCGCTGGTTCAACCCATTTACTGCTGGACATTCCAGTGGGGCCAACAGCAAAAGTACGGCACATGCGCGAGGCCCTGGCACTGAGAAAACTGTTTGAATTTGTCGGCGACGCTATAAATATTCATATCGAAGTCGTCATTACCGATGGCCGCCAACCCATCGGCCACGGCATTGGCCCGGTACTTGAAGCTCGCGACGTTATGCAGGTACTCAACAACCATCCCGAAGCACCAGATGATCTATTGCAAAAATCACTGCGTCTGGCCGGGCGCGTACTGGAATTCGATCCTGATGTCCGTGGTGGCCAGGGTTACAATATCGCCCGTGACATTCTCGAATCCGGTCGGGCGCTAGCCAAAATGAATGACATTATCGATAGCCAGGGACGTCAAACCAGGCAACTGGAATTGGGGCAATTGGTATTTGAAGTTTGCGCCAACACCAACGGCACCGTTATCGACATCAACAATTACCAAATGGCAAAAATTGCCCGCTTCGCAGGCGCACCCATGGACAAGGGGGCTGGTGTTGACCTGCTGAAAAAACTGGGAGACGACGTCAAAAAAGGGGATGTTCTATATCGTGTTCACGCCGAAGTCAAAAGCGATTTTGAATTCGCTCAGCACCTCACCCGTGAACATGGCAGTGGTTACAGCATTGGCAATGCAGACCAACTGCCCAAGGCCTACGTGGAATTTTAACCATGCAACTGCTCGGCTTTAAAGATTACCGGCAACAGGGAAAACGCCTGGCCCAGGCATTGAAACTTGAATACCAGCAAGTGGCCATTCATCATTTTCCCGATGGCGAAAGCAAGGTCACTCTGCCGCAAATCAGAGATGATGAAGTCATCTTTTGCCGCAGCCTGGATCACCCCAACGATAAACTGATCGAACTGTTTCTGGCCTGCCAGACAGCCCGGCAACAAGGCGTGAAACGAATGACCCTGGTGGCGCCCTATCTCTGCTATATGCGACAAGACATCGCCTTTAACCCAGGCGAATCGGTTAGTCAGAAAATCATCGGCCAATGGCTGGGACAACTGTTTGATCGCGTCATTACTGTTGACCCCCACCTGCACCGCATCAATAATTTAAACCAGGCCATTCCCAACACCAAAACAATCAGTCTTTCTGCAACCAAACTGATGTCAGAGTTTCTCGCTAATCGACCCAACCCTCCGCTATTACTCGGCCCGGACAGCGAATCAGAACAATGGGTAATGCAAATTGCAGAGCACACCGGTCTTGACTGGGAAATTGCCGGAAAACAGCGTCATGGCGACCACAACGTTGAAATCATGCTGCCTGAAATAGATTTTAAAGATCGTATTATTGTCATCGTCGATGACGTCGCCAGCACCGGCCGCACCATTGCCAAAGCGGCTAAGGCCTTACATCAACGAGGCGCACAAACCGTCAACTGCCTCATCACCCACCCGTTGTTCGCCGATGATGCCGAGCAAATACTGTGCAATGCCTGCATTAACCATATCTGGAGCACAGACAGCATCAATCACCACAGCAATATTATTCAGCTCACCTCATTGCTGGCTGAAGCCATTAAAAGCGAATATCTTTTCCACTCTTGAGGTCTTCTGGCACTGAGTTTTTGATTCCGCAAGACAAGGCTAATAACGACCAGATACCTTTTCTTCAACGATACTCTGCATCAGGTCCATAACCTCACCGCTGGCCGCCTCAACATCCTCAAAGATAGTGACTATTTCAACCAAAGAATCAGCATTATTGGCCCAATCAGTCTGAAGAACATTGAGTATATTGTGAGCACCATCATGGACACGTGCATGCGGTGAGTCCAGCGCAGAATAAGAAGGCATTGAGCCATAATGGGCTTGCGCCTCTTCGCCGTCATACCATTTACCTAAACGGCAATTATGATGATCAACGGATACCGCTTGCCCTTCAGCAGAATCGGCACCGAGTTCAAGGGAACGATAGGCATTCTGTTTAAACAGCACATGATCCAGTTTAATCAACGTGGCGAAAGTCCTATCGCGTGACTGGGCAAGTTGCACGGCTGATTCCTGCGCCGACGCTGCAAACTCAGAAAGATCAGCCTCAAAGCTGCCAATTGTGTCAGATGACTCATGGGTAATCTGCTTCATTGAACCGGCATTTTTCAGCATCACCTCCGCCTCGGCACTAAAGGCCTCAATAACAGGCGCAATCTCCTTCGTCGCTTTTTTAGTGTTTTCCGCCAAAGTACGCACTTCATCTGCCACCACAGCAAAACCACGCCCCTGCTCACCGGCGCGGGCCGCCTCTATCGCAGCATTTAACGCTAACAGATTGGTTTGTTCGGCAATATCCGTAATCACCTTCATGACACTTGAAATCTCACCGGTGCGCTCACTCAGGGCAGAAATAGTGCTATCTGTCGCATCAACAATACCCGTCAATTCACCCAAATTACGCAACACATTGCCAATCTGCTGACTGCTCTGCTCGGCACGCTCAGCAGTATTTTTCGCCATGCCCTGCACCTCCTCCATCTGCCCATTCACCTGGGCCAAATCACCTTGGGCATTTTTGAGGTTGCGTAACAGGTTTTCAGTATTGAGATGCGCCAGACGACTCAACATCTCATTTTTACGACTGTCTTTCTGGCTTTCACAGATCGTTTCCAGAGAGCTGTTCAGCTGATCCATCACCTTTTTTAGATCTCCATGCAGACCGGCAGAGATTGGACGACGAAAATATTTACCCTGGCTGGCATAATCAAACGAGGTTTGTACCTCACGAAAAAAGGCTTCGAGCTGATCAAGCATATCGTTGATATGCCAGGCCACTTTACCCAGTTTGTCATCACACTCTATGTGCACCACACGATTATTAAACTCACCGGCAGCCACTTCTGATACCACAAGATCAATTTTATCAAGCAAGGCATCGTCACCAGAACCCCCACCAAAACGCCACACCAGCATGGAATACACCACCAACAATGCAGCCAGCGCAATGACCACCCAGTCAAACGTGTACACAAGGCTATGGTAGACCGCAATCGCCACCACAAAGGCAGACGATATCAGCAGCAGCTTACCCTTGGAGAGAGAGAACAAACTCTTCATACGAAGCCCCTTTTTCAGCTAGAAAATCCATTAAAAACTTAGTTGAGGCCTCGATTGCCTTGCTTGGCCCGGCACTCTTTTCAATATCCAGCATTTGTTTATACAAACCCCCTACTGTGGGCAAAACACTGACGTTGGGTTTACGCCGCACAGACAGATAACCGATCACCTTGCCGTTACGGCTATACGAAGGCGTAATATGGGTGAAGACCCAATAGAATGAACCATCACGGGACATATTTTTCACAAAACCGAAAAATTCCTGCTTCGACTTGATCAAGCTCCAGGCCAGACTGAATGCCGCCCGCGGCATATCCGGATGACGAACAATATTGTGCTGCGCGCCCAAAATCTCTTTTTCTGTATAACCGGCAAATTCTATGAAGATACGATTACCATAAGTAATTCGCCCGCTCAGATCTGTCTTGGAGACGATAAAATCATTCTCGCGCATGATCCGCTCTTGGCTGGTTGGAATGGTAGACTTGTTTTTCATGGTCTCAGCTTTTTCCCGTCACAGTGGAATCCGTTAAAAATGCACAGATTCTTTTGCATAGCCCCCCACAGCCTAGCGTCTACCATTCATTTAGCGGCTGCCATTCCATCAACTTTAGAACGCTATTTACCTTAATGAAAAAAACAAAATCCATTTTAATCACTGGCTGCTCCAGCGGCATAGGGCTTTGTACTGCCAAGGGGTTGCAGCAACGCGGCTATCGCGTTTTTGCCGCTGCACGTCGCGCCAAAGACGTGAGCAAACTGGAAAGCCAGGGCCTTGAAAGCATCTTGCTTGACTTGGATGTTTCCAACTCAATTACTACAGCTGTAACAACACTTTTCCATCAAACCGGTAATGAATTATTTGCCCTGTTTAACAACGCGGCCTATGGCCAGCCCGGTGCAGTAGAGGATCTAAGTCGCGAAGTCTTGCGGCAACAATTTGAAACCAACCTGTTCGGTACTCACGAACTGACCAACCTGATCATTCCTGTCATGCGTAAGCAGGGCTATGGCCGCATCATCCAAAACAGCTCGGTACTAGGGCTGGCCGCCCTGCCCTTTCGCGGCGCCTATAATGCCAGCAAGTTTGCACTTGAGGGTCTGAGCGACACCTTGCGACTGGAGCTCCAAGGCAGCGGCATCCATGTTTCTCTGATCGAACCCGGCCCCATCGAGAGCCGGTTTCGTGCCAACTCCTTTGCCATGTTCAAACAGAATATTGACCGTGAAAACAGCGCCCATCGTGATTATTACCGTGGTGTGGAGACGCGACTGGCCAAACAGGGCCACGCCCAACCGTTTACCCTGCCACCTGAAGCCGTACTGAAAAAAGTGATCCACGCACTTGAATCACCGCGCCCCAAAGCACGCTACTACGTCACCGTGCCCACCTATCTGTTTGGTTATGCCAGACGCCTGCTGTCCACCCGCCTGCTGGACAAAATCCTGCTCAAAGTCAGCTCAGGTGAAAACAAATAACCCTCACCAAAACAAGGCCAAATTACTGTTTTAGCAACAAATGCGCTAAAATTGCTCGATTCGTGATTTTGAATTTCCCACATTAAAGAGGTGTATAAGTGCTAGAAGCCTATCGTCAACACGTAGAACAACGCGCCACAGAGGGCCTGCCACCCTTAGCCCTGGACACCCAGCAAACTGCTGACCTTATTGAGCTGCTCAAGTCCCCGCCTGCCGGTGAGGAAAAAGCCCTGATTGAACTGTTCACCCACCGCGTGCCTGCCGGGGTTGACGATGCCGCATATGTAAAAGCCGCTTTTCTGACCGACATCACCAAGGGCGACGCCAAAAGCCCGCTGATTGATGCCCAACACGCCGCAGAATTACTCGGCACCATGCTCGGTGGCTACAATATCCAGACCTTGATCGATCTGTTGGACACAGCCGAACTGGCATCTGTTGCCGTCACCGCTCTATCCAAAACACTATTGATGTTCGATGCCTTCAACGACGTTATCGAAAAAGCCAAAAACGGCAACAAATTCGCTAAACAGGTGGCTGACGCCTGGGCCAATGCCGAGTGGTTCACCAACAAACCCGCCATGGCCAAAGAGATTAAAGTGGTGGTCTTCAAGGTTGAAGGCGAGACCAATACCGACGATCTATCACCAGCATCAGAAGCCTGGAGCCGCCCGGACATCCCACTGCACGCCAAGGCGATGCTGATCAACAGCATGGACGATGCCTTGGGTAAGATTGAGGCCCTGAAAGCTAAAGGTCTGCCACTAGCCTATGTCGGCGATGTTGTCGGCACTGGCTCTTCGCGTAAATCCGCCATTAACTCGGTGCTGTGGCACATGGGCAACGACATCCCCTTTATCCCCAACAAACGCCAGGGCGGCGTGGTATTAGGCAGCAAGATCGCGCCAATCTTTTTCAACACCGCCGAAGACTCCGGCTGTTTGCCCATCGAATGCGACGTAAGCAAGCTCAACATGGGCGATGTCATTACCATCAAGCCCTACGACGGCGTGGTTGAGAACGAAGCAGGTGAAGTCATCTCCAGCTTCAACCTGAAACCCTCCACCATGGCCGACGAAGTCCGTGCCGGTGGCCGTATTCCGCTGATCATTGGCCGCTCATTGACCGACAAGACCCGCGAAGCGCTGGGACTGGAACCATCCACCGTCTTTCTGCGCCCTGAAGCCCCCGCCGATACCGGCAAAGGCTACACCCTGGCACAGAAGATGGTCGGCAAGGCCTGTGGCATCGAAGGCGTTCGCCCCGGCACCTATTGCGAGCCACGCATGACCACCGTTGGCTCGCAAGACACCACCGGCGCCATGACCCGCGACGAACTGAAAGAACTGGCCTGCCTGGGCTTCTCCGCCGATCTGGTGATGCAATCGTTCTGTCACACCGCTGCCTACCCCAAGCCTGTCGATATCAAGCTGCAACACAGCCTGCCCGACTTCATCAGCACCCGTGGCGGTGTTGCCCTGCGCCCCGGCGACGGTGTCATCCATTCCTGGTTGAACCGCATGGTTTTGCCAGACACGGTTGGTACTGGTGGCGACTCACATACCCGTTTCCCAATCGGCATTTCATTCCCTGCCGGTTCTGGTCTGGTTGCCTTCGGTGCAGCACTGGGCGTGATGCCACTGGATATGCCCGAGTCTGTACTGGTTAAATTTAAAGGCAAGATGCAACCCGGCGTCACCCTGCGTGATCTGGTCAATGCCATTCCTTACGCGGCCATTCAACAAGGCCTGCTGACGGTTGAAAAGGCCGGGAAAAAAAATGTCTTCTCTGGTCGTGTACTGGAAATTGAAGGCCTGGAACACCTTAAAGTCGAGCAAGCATTTGAATTGTCTGATGCCTCGGCAGAACGTTCCGCCAACGGCTGCACCGTCAAGCTGGACAAAGAACCGATCATCGAGTTTTTGAGTTCAAATATCACCCTGTTAAAGTGGATGATTGCCAACGGCTACGAAGACAAACGCACCCTCAGCCGTCGCATCGAAGCCATGGAGGCCTGGCTGGCCAAACCTGAACTGCTGGATCGGGATGAAGATGCCGAGTACGCCGAGATCATCGAAATTGATCTGGCCAACATCAAAGAACCCATCGTCTGCTGCCCCAACGACCCGGATGATGTGAAATTGCTATCAGACGTTGCCAACACCAAGATCGACGAAGTCTTCATCGGCAGCTGCATGACCAACATCGGCCACTTCCGCGCCGCCGGCAAAGTACTGGAAGCCTTTGGCGGCACAGTGCCCACCCGCATGTGGATTGCCCCTCCCACCAGAATGGATGCCCATCAACTCACCGAAGAAGGTTATTACAGCATCTTTGGCAAGGCCGGTGCCCGGACTGAAATGCCCGGCTGCTCGCTGTGCATGGGCAACCAGGCCCGCGTGGGTGACAACACCACGGTCATGTCTACCTCCACCCGTAACTTCCCCAACCGCTTAGGCACAGGTGCCAACGTCTATCTTGGCTCTGCCGAACTGGCGGCGGTGTGCGCACAACTGGGCAAGATTCCAAGCCCGGCGGAATATATGGAAGCAGTACAAAGTCTGGACACCATGGCTGATGATATCTACCGTTATCTCAACTTCCATGAGATTGAGGAATATCAGAAAGCTGCTGCGACTGTAATCCCTATCGTTTCGGCCTAAACGCCAAGGTAATACCCCGAGGCCCCGTTCTGCTTATGCAGAGCGGGGTTTTTTTAAGCCTGAAACGCGACACCGAGGTCTGTAGTTCAGTGGCCAGCAGGGCAATGTCAGAAAGGGCCCCTGGAAACATGAACTGGAAACCCAGGATATTGATACCGTTAAAAAAGAATCTGTCAAAAATACCGCAATAAACACAACAGGCGATGAGCAGTGGAAGTATAGGTTTGGGCTGATGAGTTGATTTTAGAAAATATCAGATCAACGGTTGGCTTTTTAGCGAAAAACGTGGAGTGAATAAAACAAGAGGGACTCTGCTTTTTACTTCTTCTACCTATCAACGCAACCAATAGAATAACAAGCCCCCATACACTAACAGGTCCACCACCATTAGTAGGTGCTATGATTTCCGCTTCAGATATTGATCGTGTTTCTGTGATTGTCTCTGGAGTTTTTATATCCGTAGCAGCTGTCTCAGGCTCGGAAATAACAGACTCGGAAATAACAGGCTCGGAAATAACAGGCTCGGAAATAACAGGCTCGGAAATAACAGGCTTAGAAATAACAGGCTCAGAAATAACAGGCTCAGGAACAGCGTTCCCCTGTGAACCTGCGGTCGGTTCTGTGTTGTTTATGAATGCAGACGCCGTTGATGTCGTTGAACTGAAAGAACCAACAATACCGCCAATGGTGACAACCGTATCAGTTGTGGCGTTGTGACTGGCAGAACTAATATGACGCACCCTGACAGAGCTATTATTATTGACAACACCGTCAGCAGCCGTAAAAGCAGCGCCATTGATGCTGTACTCACCAGCGGCAATACTGATGTATGTGGTAGCGTTCATGCCTGTAATTTTTACAGCATCTGATGTGATCTGAGAGTTCAAACTCACGTTGCTCTGGCTGGAAAACACAAAAAAATCAGGTGTTTTATCAACTGTTTTCTTTTTCATTGTGGTCGAACTGAAGGTGTCGCTCACACCGCCGATGGTCACCACGGTATCAGTTGCCGTGAGGTAGTTGGCTGAGCTGGTATGTCGAGCGGTCACGGTATCATTATTGCTCACCGAGCCGTTTGCTGTGGTGAAGGCTCCGCCATTAATACTGTATTCACCGCCGGTAATGCTAATGGTTGCCGCAGCCCCCAGCCCGGTGATGGTAAGCGTATTTGAGGTGGCCAGGGTACTCAAGGCCAAGTCGGTTTGATCGGTAAATGAAAAGACATCAGGAACAGTGTCAGTGATGGTGGTTGTGCTAAATGTATCGCTCACGCCGCCGATGGTCACAACCGTATCTGTCACCGTAAAGTAAGCGGCAGAGCTGGTGTGACGTACAGCCAGGGTGTCATTGTTGTTGATCAGCCCGCCGATGGCAGTAAAAGCTCCACCATTAACACTGTATTCACCTGCTGTAATGCTTATTGCAGCCGTCGCCCCAAGTCCTGTGATCGTCAGTGTGTTTGACGTAATCTGAGCATTCAAGGTCACACCGGTTTGATCGGTAAATGAAAAGACATCAGGAACAGTATCAGTGATGGTGGTTGAGCTAAATGTATCGCTCACGCCGCCGATGGTCACAACCGTATCTGTCACCATAAAGTAAGCGGCAGAGCTGGTGTGACGCACAGCCACAGTATCATTATTGCTCACCGAGCCGTTTGCTGTGGTGAAGGCTCCGCCATTAATACTGTATTCACCGCCGGTAATGCTAATGGTTGCCGCAGCCCCCAGTCCGGTGATGGTCAGCGTATTTGAAGTGGCCAGGGTACTCAAGGCCACACCGGTTTGATCGGTAAATGAAAAGGCGTCAGGGGTGGTGTCTACATTCAAATAGATCGTAAATATATCCCCTGCACCATCGAGGATTACATAGTCGAGGCGAGCATCACCATTAAAATCCTGACTCATTATTTCGACTGGATCGGCCCCAGCGGCAATATCCAGCTTTGGCGCAAAGCTGCCATTGCCATTGTTTAGCAGCATTGAGACCGTGTTTGACCCAGAGGCAACGACTGCCAGGTCAATACAATTCGCCACTTGTGATGGCCAATGGGGAGGCACCTGCGGCGTAATCGACCTTGGCGGCAAAGGTGCCGTTGCCATTGTTTAGAAGCACTGAAATATTGTCCGATAACTGATTGACAACAGCCAGGTCTGGGCCGTTAATACCGTCGAAATCGCCATTAACAATGATGCGGGGCGCGTTTCCTGCCGGGTAATCAACCTTGGCGGCAAAGGTGCCATTACCGTTGTTTAGGAAAACTGACACGTTATCTGAACTATCGTTGGCAACAGCCAGGTCAATACCGTTGACACCATCAAGGTCAATACTCATTATGGATAATGCTTTAAAGCCTGTGGCATAGTCGGTTTTGGCAGCGAAAGTTCCATCACCATTATTTAGGAAAATGGAAATAGTATTGGACAGGGCGTTTGAAACCGCTATGTCAGCCCCGTTGATACCATCAAAATCACCACTGCTGGCACCAAAGGCGCCAACCCCCGTGGGATAATCGACCTTCGCAAGATAAGCACCAGCGCCATCGCTTAAAAAAACCGAGATATTACTATCAGTATCATTCATCACAATGATATCAGGCGTTCCATCGCCATTGAGATCACTGTTAATCACATATTTGGCGTTGGGATTGGTTGCATATTGTTGAGCTGAATTGAATGTCAGAGCCAAGGCGACTTGAATGCCTGCCAATGAAAACAACACAAAAAGACCGAGAGTTTTTCGGAAATACGTTGTTAATGTCTTCATTGATATATTCATACATCCCCTCTTTCTGGTTTTATTGCGTGTAAGCAATAATATTCTTCAAATACCATCACCACAATCAAACCTTAAAACGCGACACAGAGGTCTGTAGTTCAGTGGCCAGGTGAGCAATATCATAACTGGCCTTGGAGACATGCTCAGACCCCAGACTCATTTCATTGGTGGCCTCGCTGATGGTAACAATGCTGCGGTTAATCTCTTCCGACACTGCACTCTGCTGTTCCGCCGCACTGGCGATCTGATGGGTCATGTCGCCAATCATGGTGATGGCTGCGGAAACTCCAGACAAGGATGCGCCCGCCTCACCCGCCTGACTAACCCCCTGCTCTGCCATTTTCTGACCTTCAGCCATGACTGTCTCTGCCTGGGAAGCACGGGCCTGGAGGCGTTCTATGGTGGTTTGAATCTGGGCGGTGGATTCCTGGGTTCGTTGCGCCAGCGTGCGCACCTCGTCGGCCACCACGGCAAAGCCACGCCCCTGTTCACCGGCCCGGGCCGCTTCAATGGCAGCATTCAGGGCCAACAGGTTGGTTTGCTCGGCAATATCCTTGATCACATCCAGCACTGAACCAATATCCTGGCTATCCGTGGCCAGTTCTTCAATGACTCCCGAGGCCTTTTGCACTTCCGCTGCCAAAGCAGTAATGGCTGCCACAGAATTTTCCACCACATGAATACCGGCGTTGGTTTCGGCGTTGGCACTGGCCTCAGCGGTCTGACTGGCATTGCGCGCCACCTCATGCATGGAGGCCGTCATCTCGTTCATGGCCGTGGCCACCTGATCGGTCTCGGACTGCTGGCTCTTAACACCGCTGCGGGCCTGCTCAGTGACAGCAGAAGTTTCTTCTGATGCCGCCGCCAGCTGGGTTGCTGCGGAGGAGACCTCATTCAATGCTGTCGCCATATGCGCCATCATCTGGTTGAAGTTAACGCTCATCTCACCCAGTTCATCCTTGCCCTCGGCAACACGCAGGGTCAGGTCATTATTGTCAGCAATCTGACGAATGGTGTTGTTGTATCGCTAAGCGAACGCTTGATACCACTGCTGATCCAGAAGCCAATCGCAACCCCCAACACCAGGCTGATAACAGCGATGGCAATCATGCCGTTGACAGCGGCGTGCTCATGTTCTGCAACCGTCAGCATTGACTGTTCGGTAAATTTTTCCACCTCCACCAGCAAGGCCTCCAGTTCATGGTTCAACTGCCCTGCCTCATGCTCTGCCTTGATGGCGGTATTTTCTGCCTCGCTGGCGCGACCAGACTCAATCAGTTTAAACACCTCCAGCACACGCTGTTCATACTTCTGGTGCTGCTGTTCTATGACCGTCATCTGCTTGAGTACAGTTTCAAATTTTTTCCTGGCCTCATCATTGTGGGCAATTTCAAGACCATGCTCGGCCAGTTGTTTACCCTTGTGCAGCTCTTCTGCAATATCGCCGTTCATGCGATCGAATGTTTCGTGCATATTTTTGACCACTGAGTCACCACCGTGATCAGGCACTCCGCCAGCGCGTAAAGCCCGCTCCACAGCGATGCCCTGCTCCAGCTGACCCACAGTAATTGCGGTCAGCGATACGATCAGGGGGATATCCTCTTCGGCAATCTCATCAATCTCAGAGCCAATCAGGTTCAGCTTGCCAAGGCCAAAGGCAACCACGCCGATCATCATCAATACGCTAATCACTTGGAGGAGATTTATTTTATGGCTGATTTTCATGATCCTTTCCTATTGTTTTGTCTTATCTTATGAAGAACCAATGAAGAACCAATGAAGAACCAATGAAGAACCAATGATTTTCAAGTCTATGCCCCCGGTATCAAAAAATATCGGTCAATCCCTTACAATACTTAGTCTTAAGTAAGTTTTTTATGAAACTCTAATGCTTTATCAACCCCAAAAAAAACCCCGCATTGGCGGGGCTTGAAAAAAGCAACATACTTACAAAAGGTTAGGCCACAGAGACCACAGGTTTGTCCGCTGAGCATGTAAAAGTAAAAGCGTCACCATCCAAACCAATCTCGATCACATCATCAGCCTGAAACTTGCCCGCCAGCATCTCCTGCGCCAGTGGGTTCTCTAACATCTGCTGAATAGCACGCTTCAGAGGCCTTGCGCCATAGACCGGATCAAACCCCGCCTCGGCCAGTTTATCCAACGCAGCATCTGTTAGCTCCAGACCAATCTCACGCTCGGCCAGACGTTGACGCAGGTGGTCGATCTGAATATCGGCAATACGGCGAATCTCTGCCCGTTGCAGCGGATGAAAGACCACGACATCGTCGATACGATTGATGAATTCGGGCCGGAAGTGCTGCCCCACAACCTCCATCACTGCTGCCTTCATCTGATCATAGTGTTCTTCTCCGGCAAGCGTTTGAATCACATCCGAGCCCAGGTTTGAGGTCATGACGATCACGGTATTACGAAAATCCACGGTGCGACCATGACCATCGGTCAGCCGTCCGTCATCCAGCACCTGCAACAGGATATTGAAGACATCGGAGTGAGCCTTTTCCACCTCGTCCATCAAAATGACAGAATAAGGTTTGCGGCGCACCAGCTCGGTCAGATAACCGCCCTCTTCGTAACCGACGTAGCCAGGCGGTGCACCGATCAGACGAGCCACCGAATGCTTTTCCATAAATTCGGACATGTCGATGCGGATCATGGCGTCCTGGGTATCAAACAGGAAATCAGCCAAGGCCTTGGTCAGTTCAGTTTTGCCGACACCGGTTGGCCCCAGAAACAGGAACGAACCATTGGGACGGTTGGGATCAGAAAGCCCCGCCCGGGAACGACGAATGGCATTCGACACTGCCTTCACCGCTTCGCTTTGACCCACAACACGTTGCTGTAATTCTTCTTCCATACGCAGCAGCTTTTCCCGTTCGCCTTCCAGCATTTTGGAGACAGGGATGCCGGTCCACTTCGACACCACTTCGGCAATCTCTTCCTCGGTGACGTGATTGCGCAGCAAAGTAGTCTTGTGCACATCGGTATCACTCGCCATCTGCAAGGACTTTTCCAGGTCGGGAATACGGCCGTATTGCAGCTCAGACATACGCGCCAGATCACCTGCGCGACGAGCCGTCTCCATATCATTGCGAGCCCGCTCCAGCTCTTCCTTGATATGCTGAGCGCCCATCAGGGCTGACTTTTCTGATTTCCACACCTCTTCGAAATCTGCATATTCACGTTCAAGTTTGCTGATCTCTTCTTCCAGGGCACGCAGACGTTTTTTCGAGGCATCATCAGTTTCTTTATTGAGCGCCTCACGCTCCATCTTCAGTTGAATCAAACGCCGATCAAGCTTATCCATATCTTCAGGCATGGAGTCAATCTCCATGCGGATACGAGACGCCGCCTCGTCAATCAAATCGATGGCTTTGTCCGGCAACTGTCGGTCGGTAATATAGCGATTCGATAAGGTGACCGCGGCGATAATGGCCGGGTCAGAAATATCAACACCGTGGTGTACTTCGTAGCGTTGTTTCAAACCACGCAGGATGGCAACGGTGGCCTCAACCGTGGGTTCATCCACCAACACCTTTTGAAAACGGCGTTCCAGCGCGGCATCTTTTTCCACGTTTTCACGGTATTCATTCAGGGTGGTGGCTCCCACGCAGTGCAGTTCACCACGCGCCAGAGCAGGCTTGAGCATATTACCGGCATCCATGGCACCCTCTGCCTTGCCAGCGCCGACCATGGTATGAATTTCGTCAATAAAGAGGATGATCTGGCCTTCCTGTTTACTCAGATCATTGAGCACGGCTTTGAGACGTTCTTCAAATTCACCACGAAATTTGGCACCGGCAATCAAGGCCCCCATATCCAGCGATAGCACCCGCTTGCCTTTAATGCCTTCTGGCACTTCACCATTGACAATGCGTTGCGCCAGACCTTCAACAATAGCGGTTTTGCCCACACCGGGCTCACCAATCAAAACCGGATTGTTTTTGGTGCGGCGCTGCAACACCTGAATGGTGCGGCGGATTTCGTCATCACGGCCAATCACCGGGTCAAGCTTGCCCTGCTCGGCGCGTTCGGTGAGATCGATGGTGTACTTTTCCAGCGCCTGACGCTGCTCTTCGGCATTGGGATCATCAATTTTCTGACCACCACGCACATCATCAATGGCCTTTTCAATCGCCACCTTACTGGCACCCGCCTTTTTAAGAATCTCACCAATCGAACCCTTTTCCGACACACAGGCCAGCACAAACAGCTCGCTGGCGATATATTCATCCTTGCGCTGCTGCGCCAGTTTATCGGTCACATTGAGAATACGGGTCAGGTCATTACTGACACGCACATCCCCGGCAGTCCCTTCCACCTGAGCCAGATGATCCAAAGCATCACCCAATGATGAACGCAAGCTGTGAACATTGACATCGGCCAGCGTCAGCAGTTGTCGCACCGTACCACCCTGCTGATCCAGCATCGCCAGCATCACATGCAAGGGTTCAATAAATTGATGATCGCGTCCCACCGCCAGGCTCTGGGCATCGGCCAGCGCGGTTTGAAACTTGCTTGTTAATTTATCCATTCTCATGTGTTTTTCCTCGTATCATTCCACACTTTATCCATTCAAGAAATAGGGGCAAAGAGTCGGTATTTCAAGTAAAAAACAAACATAAAAACAAACATAAAAATAAACATTAAGTTTCGTTTCAGTTA
>JAJRUN010000075.1 GCA_024277755.1 Gammaproteobacteria bacterium
ATCGCGTCGGCTCTCAAGTGACTGACCGGGCTAGTAGCGACTGCCCACTTTCTGCGAAAGATGGTCACGTCTCTCTGGCCCCTACCGAGGGCTTGTGCTACCCCGCTCGCTATTCGCATAGCTCTCCATGTAGCACGGCGATTGTTAAATAATAAAAAACAAAACCGAGAGCCTAAATCAAACAAACACCATCGGTGATTTAGTGACCGCGACCGCTACGATATAGAAAAATACCAACATGGCTGCCAACCAGGCCATCATCCGAAGTCGTTTAGTTTTGCCTCTTTTCAAGGCCACAGTCCCTAAACCGATATACAGCAGCAAGGCAATAATCTTAGCCAATAGCCAGGGATTATCAATTGGGCCAAAACCATACTGCACCGCAAGCCAGATAGCACTACCCAGCAGCAGGGTATCGATAATATGCGGGGCAATTTTAAACAGGCGCATTTGCAACAACGCAGATTCACGCATCATTAAAACACCGCGAACAGTAAAACCAGTGATTGAAAAAAGTGCACAACCAACATGAATAATCTTTACCAGATCCATAAAATTTTTCCTTTACGACTCATATTCCCATACACGCCAGGCTTGCATCAGAGGAAAATACAAACCTAACTGAATCGGCCTGTCATCTTGCAACTTCATTAGTGCAGCATAGCGTTGCAGCTGCTTACAATAGCGTTCCTGTTCACTATCGAGAAATGCTTCCACATCACTACCATCATGACTGCCGGTTTTATAATCAATGATCCAGCGTGTGCCATCGGCATCAATAAAACTTCTATCAATCACCATCCGCCTAACACGACCATGGATAACACCACTCAAGGCATATTCACAGAGGCTGTCTTGATGCTTATTATCCACTATCCATCGGCCACGCTGGTCTTGCAGAGTCAACAACAGGCTTTTCTCAATACGCTCTGCCGCTGCATCAACTTCTTCCTGCATAACACCGTGACGCAGCAGACTGGTACGATAATAAGGACGCAATTCACTAATTCGTTTTTCATCCCAGTGAGGCAAACCTTGTTGGCAGATACGTTGCAACATTCCATGCACGACCGTGCCAACATGGCGCACGGTTTCACTGGCCCAGATAAATTCCAGGTTAGTCTCATCCTCAAACACACTCGCGCTTGTATTTAAGCTTATGGACGTATTTGGCACAGGTGGCTGCCATTTCAGACTCAAGCGTTTGAGGCTGTTTGTTCGTTCAGGCACTCCCTCATCTTCATCCAACGCACAAATAGCCGGGTGACTCGACAACAATCCGGAAAAATCAGGTTCCAACCTCGACCACAGTAATGACAACAGCGAACTGGAACGTGGTGTTTGCAACTTGTCATCTTTTGTCGTGGTATGACCCAGCAGATGCAGTTGCTTACGTGCCCGGGTCGCCGCCACATACAACACCCTGCCGGTTTCATATTCTGATTTACGCTTATCGATGCTCTTTAAATATTTATAAATAGCATCATGATCGTCACCTATGGCGCGCAATGGCGCTAACAGCAGTTCGCCATGTTCACCGGCAGCCCAACGCTCCAGCCACATCAACAATGAACTATCATCGGCTGCCGCCTGTCGCCCCAGATTGGGCAGGATGACCGTGTCGAATTCCAGCCCCTTGGATTTATGAATCGTCATCAATTGCAGGCCATTATTGGCATTGATATCAGGCAAGGCAAACAGTTTTATCAGGCGCTCATCCAGTTGTTTTAAATCATCCAGCCCACCGGCACTGTCGAGTTGTTGCAACAGATTGAAAAAGACTTCTGCATCTTCCATATCTGTCTCATTATCAATACAAGCAGGGCCACCCAGTTGCAGCCAGGTTGATTCCAGCCAGTACCGCAGCCCATATTGAAAACGTGCAGCCATGGCCTGATCAAACACCACCTGCAAACGTGCCAGACGCTGCTGCCCCTGCTCTGACAATTGGCTGATCAAGTCAACATCCTGCAACTGTTGCCAGATCACCGCCTTTGAATCTGCCTCAGCAAACAGATTCAGATCTGTCAGTTCCAAACCACACCAGGGTGCCCGCAACACTGCCAGCCAGGCCAGGCGATCAGCGGGATGAAGCAAGGCACGAGTCAGCACATACAAATCCTGTACCACCGGCCTATGACCCAGTGACTCGATTTCAATGGCACGATACGCCAGCTTTGCATTTTTCAAAGCAGCAATAATGTCAATCAAATGACTGCGGGCACGCACCAGCACGGCAATCGTAGCTTGCGGGGGTTTTTTCTGTGCCTTTCGTATCAACTCGACAATCAAGTTGGCCTCTGCCACTGTGTCTTGTTCAAGCGCGGCATGCACCTGCACTGCCTCACCATCATGGCCATGAAAGGCGACTGATTCCGAATAGGCAACCGCACCAATGGTGACATCTTCAGTCTCAGGAAAGACCTCAGAAAAACTTTGATTTATCCAATCGACAATACCTGCCTGCGAACGAAAATTCACACTCAGGGTCAGTGGCGTTAAGGCCACATCGCCAATACCCTCACGCCGCGCACGCAGATACAAGCCCACCTCAGCTTCGCGAAAACGGTAGATGGACTGCATCGGATCACCTACCAGAAACAGTGTTCGACCATCATCCGCCTGCCACCCCGCCGTGAGGCGTTTCAACAGTTCAAACTGACCAAACGAGGTGTCCTGAAACTCATCCACCAACAGATGCTGAATGCGATAATCCAGCAACAAGGCCAGATCGCTGGGGGCATCTTCATCACCCAGAGCGATTAAAGCTGACTGTGACATCTCGCTGAAATCCACCTGACCACGACCGCCAAAAACTATGCGCAAGTGGCCAACTGCAATTATCAATAGCTCGCACAAAGCAGCCACAATCAGCCATTGGTCATCACTATATCTGACTGATGGTAATAGACGAATATCAGCCAGGGCCTGCTGTAAACCGGGCTGTTCATTCAACATATTAACCAGTTCTACCGCCTCATCCTTCTTCGCTTTGTACGTCTCCTTCAGCGCCTTGTCCTTGGTACTGGAGGGGGCAGGAAAGCCCAGCGGCTTTTTCAATCCAGCAGGATTATTGCGCCAGTCACCATCTTTCTTAAGCAACAGCTCAACAATGCCCAGCCACTGCGGCAAGGCATTGGCACTGCAATCCGGCAATTCTGTCAATCCACGACAAGCTGCCAGAGCATGATCATCGGCAACGTTGTTGGCAGTAAAATCAAGCACATCCATCAGGCTGGAAATTTGCATGGACGGCATGGTTTGATGCAGTTTTTGCAGCGCATCTTCGATGGTGTTTTGCAGCGCGGTCTCCAGCGCATCACGCCACTCGTCCTCATAACGAATATTGACCAGATGACGCAACCACTGCTCGCGCCGCGCCAGCATACTCACCAGCATTCGCTCGGCCAGAGGCAGATTGTTATCCAGATGGCCAAGCAACGCCTCGATAGCAGGCGACCAGTCCTCCCCCTTTTCCAGATCGGCCAGGGTGGTGCGCGCCGCTTCTATATAGAGTGCATTGGCATCATCAGCAATGGCCGGCTGGGCACCAAACTTTGACATGATCGGCAGTTGCCGCGTCAGCGAGGCACAAAGGGAGTCGATGGTCTGAATCCGTAAACGGGTTGGATTCTGTAATAGTTGCCACGCTTTTTCGCTGTCACGATCCAGCGCCGCCCGGGCTAGTGTCCAGGTTTGTCTCTGGTAGTCATCCGCATCATCCGCCAACGGCGTGGTGGCCAAATGCAAGGCTTCGAGCAGACGTTCACGCATCTCAGCGGCGGCCTTGCGGGTAAAGGTGATGGCAACAATCTCTTCCGGCACATCAACCAAGGCCAGCATCACCAGAAAACGCTGTGTGATCAGACCGGTCTTACCGGAACCCGCCGGCGCCTGAACGATAAATGATTGGCCGGGGTCAAGTGCCTGCTGTCGCTGATCAAGATCGACGATTTTATTAGTCATCAGCCTCCTCCACAGCCAGGCCACTCAATTCGTTAATGCGACACAACGGCCCCAAATCACAATACATACAGGCCTTGCTGTTATGCCTAAAGGCATCTTTGGGATTAACCTCGGCATGGCCATGGCGAAAGTTTTCGCCAAGACAGTTCAATTCATCACGCCACAATTTTTGCTGCGCATACCAGTCCACCTCGCCGGGTTTAATGTCTTTGGCAACATCCTTGTCACGACTCACGCCTTTCAAGGCCAACTCACCGGTGCGCAGTGTTGCGAATGCCAGGGCAGTCACTTCCTGGTCGGCAGTCATCGCGTACATAGGCAGCTGTGGTTCGTTGGGACGCTCACCAAACCAGTCACTGACACTGGCCTTGCCGGTCTTGTAATCAATAATCATCTCACCACCCGATTCAAGACGGTCGATACGGTCGGCCTTGATCTTCATTTCCAATCCGGCCAAAGAAACTTCTCGTGCCTTCTCAACTGCGGCCACCTCGAACGGTGCCCGTTGTCGTTCAAGTTGCAGCCAATTCAATGCCAATCTTATCAGGCGAGCTTGCTCCAGAGCGGCAAAACGTTCAGTAAAAACCTGTGGATAGCGACGCGCTTCAGCGCTGATAAGTTGCGCCACATTTTTTTCAACCAGGCCCTCTAAATCTGCCTCATCAAGCCGGTTGAGCGTCTGCTGGTCTTTCAACTCCAGCCACAGCTGCTCCATCAGGTTATGTACCAGATTGCCACGTTCGGCGGCACTCAGGCCCGATTCTGGCTCATCCAGGCCTTCGGCACTAAGGCGATGCCGGGCAAAGGCTCGAAACGGGCAGGCGGCCTGATCCTTGAAAATACTGGTGCCACCACGCACCTGTGTGCCCTTGGGCAGTTCCGGTGCCAGCCAATCGACATAGTTTTGCAATTGCCTGGATTCAAACAACTGCTGGCGAAAGCCCGGCGCGACATTTTTCTCCCACGGTGCATGCGACAAGATTGGCTTATCTGCAATCAACGGGCTGGGGCGCAGCTCACTATCACCTTCACGCCTTGGATAACTGACAATTACCTCAGGGGCTGCGACAAACAAGCGCTGACTAATTTGCTCGGCATAGGCCAGCTCACGTTCGGCCGAGGCATGCGGCATGTTGTATTGGCGCTGCAGGCTGATGGGCAAAAATGGATTCGGCGCAGTTGCCGGCGGCCAAACACCATCATGCAACCCCATCAACCAGCAGTGGCTAAACTGCACTCCGGCAGCCTCCAGTTCACCCAGCACCTGTATCGGTTCATTTTTGCTTTGCGCCTGAAACAGGGTGGTATTAGCCAACTGGCGCAGCTGTTTAAGCGCCTGACTAAACGTCAGATTGGCACTTACCTGACTCAAACTGCCAAACCGCGACAATAGCCTTTTCCAGGCCTGAATGGTCTGAAAGGTCTGACTGTCGAGACTGCGATCACCGGGCCAACCGGATTGCTGCAGCAACTGTTGAAAACAATTGGCCCAGGCATCCGGCGACTGCCGTGTTGGCAAGTCAGCAAAGCGTTGCTGCAAACGCTGTAATAATAGTGCCAACTGCTCACAGCCGATCTTTTCAGTTTGATACAGCACCTGTTTCAGACTCAGGCTGGCCTCGCCATGACGACGCAAGGCCGCATCAACCTGCGCCCGCAGACTCAATTCCTGATCACTGCCACCGAGATACGGCGATAACAACAGGCGACTCCAATTGGCCAGCGTAGTCGGGCTGTGTAACACATCCAGCAAGCTAATGGCCGAGTGAATCAGCGGCAACTGAGCCATCGACTGGCCCAGAGAAATATTATAGGGACGCTGCGGCCTTTGATTCAGATCCAACACCGCACCAGGCAACAACACCTCATCAAAGATGCGTTCGATATCACCACGCAATCCAGACAGGCCAGGCACCACAACGCCAATCGGTGCCTCTGCTCCTTTTTCTAACAAATAACGCAGCCACAACGCCACCTGTCTGATTTCAGACTGACTGTCATCACATGAGCGTAGCTGTACGTTAGGGGTTTCTGCTGACTCAGGCTCAACCAATTCAACCTCAACCCCTTGCCCCCGCATCACCTCGATAATCGAATGATGCTGCGGCGTCAATTCATCAAACCCCAATAACAGAATATGGCCAGGCAGTTGCAATTCACCAGACTGCATAAGCTGACACAACCCGCTCGCCAAACAAGCCTCGTCAAGCCAGTGACGCTTTTGACAGCGTTCATAAAACGCCTTGGCCCAGCCATACAAAGCGACACTGTCCGGGGCATCACTGTCTGCCAACACCTCTGCTGATAGATTCCACTGCTGCAACACTCGCCAGGCCTGCATTGCCGAACGGGCCGTGGCAGGAACATTCAACAATACCTCGGCAGATGACTGAATAACCGATTCCCAGACGGCCTGACTCTGTTCAGCAGCCAGCAGGACAGGCAGATCATCCACCTGCTGAAACTCAACCTCCTGCCATTGCAGTTGCAACCAGGCACTCCAGGGAATGATATCTGGCGTCGACCAGCAGCGATTGCCCTGCTGTTGTTGCCAAGCCTGATAGTCCTTGTGCAGATGCAGTGCCAGACGACTATTGACCGTCAAGACGGTAGCCCCGGCTGCAAGTTTTTCCATTAGATGAGACAAAATTTACTCCACTTCAGGACATGGTGTTCCAAGACTACAGTTTACTGGAAACTATCTGTCGAACGTGGGAAAATTCTCCACCATATAGATGGGTATAGTGCTCCGTCATACCATCATAAAACACAGGTTCCAAAACAATGTCAGTCACAAAATTTGCTCTGACCGGTTTACTTGCAACCATCCTTGCACTCATGCCCTCGTTTGCATTTGCATCTGGCGGCGATGGTGAAATACTGAACCTGACCACCACCACCTACGGCATCATCGCCCTGATTCTTTTTACCATTGCTTACACCCTGGTCATCGGTGAAGAGTTCCTCCATCTACGTAAATCCAAACCGGTGATCGTTGCCGCTGGCATTATCTGGGCACTGGTTGGCTTTGCCTATGCCTCGCATGGTGATCAGGAAACCGCTTCAATCGCCTTTCGGCATAACCTGCTCGAGTTCGGCGAGTTGATGTTATTCCTGCTCGCCGCCATGACCTATATCAACACTCTGGAAGAACGCAATATGTTTGCTGCACTGCGTTCGTAGCTGGTCTCCTCCGGTTATTCCCTGCGCACTATCTTCTGGTTGACCGGCCTGCTGGCATTCATGATTTCACCGATTGCAGACAACCTGACCACCGCCCTGTTGATGGCTGCGGTTGTCATTGCCGTGGGGGCAGGCAACGCCGCCTTTATCAGTGTCGCCTGTATCAATATTGTCATTGCCGCCAATGCCGGTGGTGCCTTCAGCCCGTTTGGTGACATCACCACGCTGATGATGTGGCAAAAAGGCATTGTTCAGTTCGATGAGTTTTTTGCCCTGTTGATTCCGGCCATCGTCAACTGGCTGGTGCCCGCCACCATTATGTCCTTCACCGTCCCTAAAACTGCACCACAGGCCGATAATGAACAGGTCGAGATTAAAAAAGGCGGCTTTATTGTGCTGGGCCTATTTCTGCTAACCATCATCATGGCCGTAAGCAGCCATAACTTCCTGCATCTGCCGCCAGTGCTAGGCATGATGACCGGCCTGGGTCTGCTGAAATTCTATGGCTATCGCCTGAAAATGTTTGACAGAAAACAGCTTTCATCCACCGCTGGACCCAAGGTGGTTGGGCTGCAATTAGAAGAAAGCGATGAGGCACCGACAAGACATGACAAGCCTAGCCAAAAACCTTTCGATATCTTCATCAGCGTCAAACGGGTGGAGTGGGACACGCTGATGTTTTTCTACGGCGTGATTCTTTGTGTCGGCGGCTTAGGCACTATCGGCTATTTGAGCATGCTTTCAGAAAGCATGTACATTGGCCTTGGCCCTACCTGGGCCAATATCCTGGTGGGGGTTTTATCGGCCATTGTCGATAACATCCCGGTGATGTTTGCAGTGCTGACCATGAATCCTGAAATGTCGCATGGCCAATGGCTGCTGATAACACTGACGGCAGGTGTGGGTGGCTCATTGCTGTCGATTGGTTCAGCGGCCGGGGTCGCCCTGATGGGCCAGGCACGCGGCATGTATACCTTCTTTGGCCACCTGAAGTGGAGCTGGGCAATTGCTCTGGGTTACGCGGCCAGCATCTGGATGCATTTCATAATCAATGCTGATGTAATTTAGGGCTATCTCACCTTGCATCACCCAAATAGGCAAGGTCATGGCAATGAGCTTCGTGCCCCATTCCTGACAGGGTCTGTGCGCGCTTAAGCCAGACCAAACAACCACAGTTCATATTTGATTAAAACGGCATACATGACCAGTGTGCCATAGAGCAGATAACTTACTTTGATACAACGCATGAAATAAACATTTTTTAATGCCAGCAAAATCAGAAGCGCCAGCATTGTGATAACAAGCTTACCCAGCCAGAATATATGAAGCCCCTCTTCCATCAGCCACAGCATGACCGGATTGGCTTCACGTGCGATCCCTAGGTCAATCAGACTCAGGGTAAACAGGGCATCGATGCAACAGAGTGCCAAAATCGCCAGACTAACGAATAGAAACTTCGCTTCGTAACGGTCAAAAAAGAGTTTAGCCTGATCAGTATCACGCCGCCCCAAACTGCGCCGACCGTGCAGAGCATAAATCAAGGTGATAAAAGAATGAGTACGACGCTCACACCCCGCGCGTCGTTCAGTGTAATTCAGGCAAGGCTTGCAATATTCTATTTCGCGCATTTCAGACCCTGTGCTCATGGCTACGGTTGCTATAAAAATACTGGCCCAAGCCAGCCCCGGAGTTCCATCACCCTAACAATTGCCCTATAGAATATCAGATATTCATGATTTTCTTAAACATCAGCCGTTAGAATACAATAAGTCATTGTTCTTTATAGGCCCAAGCCCACATCTCGGCGTTCATATCTAAATAGCCCTGTCCTTCAAGCTCAGGCAAGCAGGCCCGTTTCTGATGTTTTTTAAGTTGCAAGATGACACTATATAAAGGCTTGCCCCCCCTCTCAAACAAGTCGATTAAAGCAGACAAACTGGCAGACTGTGTTTGACTCATCTCAGGATGCAATAACCGGGCTATCTTCAACAACACCCGCACCTGCCGGCGTCTACTTGCCTGCCGACAAAATTGAGCCATATATTGCCGACCATAAACCTGTAAATGAGCGCTGGAAACGCATCCATTTTTATCCTGATTATTCAACCATCTGTTTAGACAACGCAGCCCCTCAATGCCATGAGCCATCAGACTAAACCTGTTGCTCTGATGGAACCTCAGCAGCTCAGGCCACCCGGGAGCTTGACTCAAAAACATACGCCAGCGCTGGTGTGCTGCCAGTCTTTGCAAAAAATTCACCTGCCCGGCAATGGTTTCCAACCGGCTCTCCTCCACCACTGGCAATAATGGCCACTGCCTTATGATTTGCGCCGCAAACAAGCCAGCACCTTTTTTAGCGCTACCATCGCTGGCTTTTATCACTGCGCTCGTAACACCACAACTGGGTGAACGCGCCTTAAAAATGTAAGCATCAAGATCAGATAACTGCGACACTGCTTTACGACCAAAGCGATTCAATTGTTGCGTGACATCCAAGCCGACCTCTTCCACACCAACAGCCTTGATCTGCCCTGAAATTTCTATTAGCTGGATGGCAGGCCGAGGCACCCCCATGCCGATCTCTACTTCAGGACAAATAGCCTCAAGGTTGAGCCATTTTTGCAATTGCCGACAAACAAAGGCATGCTGTTTTTGCTTGCCGTCATAACGTACCCGTTGCCCAAGCAGGCAGGCACTGACGGCAACTTTGAGCTGACCGATTGGTTGTTGATACTGCTTGTTACTCATTGAAATGCTCATAATAATAAACACACAGGACACGTCAGAAAGAAGCATATGAAGGCGCTTATAAAACCAGCAACACTGCTCTGCTGCCAACTGCTGCTGATGTCATCGGCCAGCGCCAACACAAGCACAGCGCTCACCCTATCAAGCCAGACCTCATCAACACAACTTATCAGCCAGCGAGCTGACTTTGCCGCCGCTCGCAAGGCCCTGCGCCAGGGAAAAAACAAACAATACAAAAAACTGGCTAAAGGCCTGACAGACTATCCACTCTACCCATACTTGGAATATTGGTACATCAATCGCAACCTGAATAAGACCAGCGCAGAGAAAATCAACAGTTTCATTGAGCGCCACAGCGACCTGCCATCAACAGCACGCCTAAAAAACAACTGGCTTAAAAAACAGGCCAAACTGGGCGAATGGCAGCGGTTAGTAGATAACTACAGTCCCTCATCAAGCACAGAATTGCAGTGCTACTATCGCCGCGGCCTTTATAAAAATGGCGACAAAACAGCAGCCTTCAACGGTCTGGAAAAACTCTGGCTGGTGGGAAAATCACAGCCACGCGCCTGCGACCCATTGTTCACTGCCTGGCGAGATAGCGGACACCTGACATCAGAATTGGCCTGGCAGCGCACAATACTAGCCCTTAACAATGGCCAGGTATATCTAGCCCGTTATCTGGAACGCTTTCTTGATAAACCTCAACGACAGTGGTCTGAAATATGGCGAAAAATCCACCGCCATCCGGAAAAAATGCTCAAACACAAACGCCTGCAACAGGACACAGCCATCGTCAGAACCATTCTTGCCCACGGTGCGCGCCGAATGGCACGTAGCAATCCATCCAAGGCAGCCCAGATGTGGGATAAACTGGTAATGGAGTTTGCCTTCTCTGAGTCTGACTTCAACAAAACTGAAACCTACATTGCTATTCGGCTGGCCCGGAAACAGGCCCCCGAGGCCGCGCACTGGCTCAAAAATATCAACAACGTTAACGAGAAGGTTCGAGAATGGCGCATCCTCAGTGCCATCAACCAGGACAATTGGGACGGTGCCATATTCTGGTTTTATCAACTACTGCCACAAGAACAGCAATCGCTACGCTGGCGCTA
Source organism: Gammaproteobacteria bacterium (assembly GCA_024277755.1). Lineage (GTDB taxonomy): Bacteria > Pseudomonadota > Gammaproteobacteria > Tenderiales > Tenderiaceae > Tenderia. The sequence goes on from JAJRUN010000075.1 coordinate 11,013, forward strand.
CTGGCTGGCTCGAGCACTAGAACAGACCGGCAAGCCAAACCGTGCCCAGATAATCTATGCCGAACTGGCCAAGTCACGCGATTATTATGGCTTTATGGCCGCCGACCGAAGCGAATCTGATTACAGTTTTGAAAACCGACCCTTACAATTCAGCAGCGAAGAACTGAGCGCTATTGCAAACCTGCCCGGCATGATACGAGCGCATGAGTTCTATCTGCTTGGTGACATGCTCTATGCCAGCCGTGAATGGTATGCAGGCATCAAAGACATGAACAAAGCCGATGCCCAGAAAGTCGCAATGATCACCCACAACTGGGGTTGGCATGCCCGTGCCATTCACAGCCTTGGACAAGCCCGTTACCTGGATGACCTTGAAATACGTTTCCCCACAGCACACCAAAAGCAAATCAACAGCAATGCCCGTCAACAAAAAATTGATCCATCCTGGGCCTATGCAGTGGTCAGACAGGAAAGTGCCTTTGCCTCTGATGCCCACTCTCCTGTAGGAGCAATGGGCCTCATGCAGATTATGCCCAGCACCGGTCGCCTGATTGCCCGTGATCTCAATACTCACCTGAGAAACAAGATGCAACTTCTCGATGTCGACACCAACATTCGCTTTGGCATCAGTTATTTACGTAAAGTGATGAACCGTTTTAACGACAACACTGTGCTGGCAACAGCCGCATACAATGCCGGCAGTCAACGAGTTAAAGGCTGGCTGCCAAAAGACGATAAAATCTCCCCTGATCGCTGGATTGAAAACGTACCCTTTAAAGAAACTCGAAATTATCTAAAACAGGTACTGGCATTCAGTGCCATTTATGATGAACGCCTGCAACGCCCGATTACAACACTTAAACAGCGCATGCCCATCATCCAGCCACGTCAAAAACCCTAGGAGCCTGCCATAAAAAAGCCCGGCTATATGCCGGGCTTTTTTATGCAACTCAATAAACCAGACAATAACTAAACCATCTCTTTCAGCTTCTTCAGCGGCAACACTTTAACCACTGTACGAGCCGGTTTAGCCTTAAACATAGTCTCTTCACCGGTGAATGGGTTAATGCCTTTACGCGCCTTGGTAGCCTTCTTGCGAATAGTTTTAACCTTTAGCAAACCTGGCAAGTTGAATGAACCAATCGCACCCTTTTTAACATGCGCTTCGATTACATCCCCCAGACTATCAAGCACGGCGCTTACTTCTTTTTTGGCAACGCCAGTACGATCAGAAATTGTGGTCAGCAGCTCAGTTTTAGTGTATGCCTTCTTAACCCTGGTCAAGGGCTTGATTACCGGAGCAGAGAGCGCTTTTTTCTTCACGACTTTCTTTTTGGCAACAGCTTTTTTGGTGACGACCTTCTTTTTTGCGACCGCTCTTTTAGTAACGACTTTCTTTTTAGCAACAGCCTTTTTAATTACCACTTTCTTCTTGGCTACTGCTTTCTTTTTTACAGTCTTTTTCATGATCCAGTTTTGCCCCTTAAGGTTGTCGATGGTTAAGCACTTTTAAATCTGATTTTCCATAATCAAAAGGGTTTGCGCCAATAATTCGACCCCACCAAACAAACCCGCTCCGCAATTACTCTTTTTAGCACTCATTTTTAAAAAAATCACTAGTATTACGGCATCAAATCAAAAAAAATAATACTTTTTTCATAAAACCCGCAGATCAGCAGAGATATGAATATTGGGTGATAAATTACTGCGTGATACACTTATCAAATGTTTAAAAAATTCAAAATACCAATAATCTCGCTCACACTCCTGTTTGTTGTCATTCTAACTAGCTTTTTATTTCAACAAACAGAACCAACACCATTTGAGTTCGAAAGCAGCGCTGGAATCCCAGTCATGTCACCGGCCATTACTGTACCTGCAGTTACCCTGCTGGATCAGCATAAACAAGCCTTTCCTATGAGTAAGTTAAAGGGCAACTGGAACCTGATGTTCTTTGGTTTTACCAACTGTCCGGACATCTGCCCAACCACGTTAACGACGATGAAACAGGTCAAAAAACGCCTGGCACAGCAGGATTTTCGCTATATCTTTGTAACTCTCGACCCCAAACGAGACACCAGTGACGTTCTAAAAGAGTATATGGATTTTTTTAATCCTGAGTTTATTGCCCTCACTGGCGACAAAAAGGAAATAGATAAACTCAGTGAGGCCATGGGCATTATTTATGATTTCGAAGGTGATACTTCAACTGATTACTATGTCGTAAATCACTACACCGCCATTCTTGTGATTGACCCTCAAGGACGTCTTCGTGCCCATATTCTGCCACCACACAGTATCGATAAGGTCGCTGATGCCATCACCAAGCTCAGCAATTATTACGGAAACTAGCCATGCTCAAACGTCTTATCCAGGCAACTTTTGCCATTAGTCTGGTCACATTTCCCGTTGCCCATGCAGAAACAGCCATCAAAATTGAGAACGCCTGGGTACGCACCGCACCGCCATCAGCCAAGGTCATGGCTGGTTATATGGAAATAACCAATCATAGCCAGGAGACAATCAGCATTATCAATATCAACAGTCCACAATTCAAAAAAGTGGAACTACACCGTTCCGTCATGAATGGTGGCATGATGCATATGAAAAAGATTGAACCAATCATCCTAAAAGGCCATCAAAAACTTGTTTTGAAACCTGGCAGCTATCACCTGATGCTGATAAAGCCCATTCATGCCATTGCCAAAGGCGAGCAAGTCCGTTTCAACTTCGGATTCAACAATGGCGACAAACTGTCATTGATAGCTAAAGCGAGGGATGAGATGGCACATGCTGATGACCACCAGCATTAGAATCTTTAACCGGTTGTTAAACGTATAAAAGAAAAAGCCGGAGCTATACAGCTACCCGGCTTTTCAGTATATGGTGAACCGTCCGCGATTCGAACGCGGGACCAATGCCCTCTGCTGATTTCTGTATCGCGATCAAACAGGGTCTCCCCTATTTCAATGAATCCCTTCACACACTAGAGACCTCCCGGTGTAAGACACAAAACTGTCGTTGCGTAAATGCCGGATTTATAAAACGCACCCCAATTTCAGATGGAAGACTTCATGGTCACGTGCCCACTCGCCTCAGGTACGTCACACCTCATATCCGATTCTTGTTCATCGCCCCGCAACTTTGGATTGGACCTCCTCCAGCCAACACCTCGCGATGCTAACCTTGCCCTTCTCCGGTAATCCCCCCGAAAAATAATCGTTCTCAAAAGTAGAATTTTTTTGTAAAGGCTCGAAGGAGATTCTGCATGAAAAAATCAAGATATACAGACAGTCAAATCATGGCTATTCTCAAACAGGCCGAGGCTGGCAGCCCCGTTCCAGAGCTGTGTCGGGAGCACGGCATGAGCTCTGCCACTTTCTATAAATG
>JAJRUN010000076.1 GCA_024277755.1 Gammaproteobacteria bacterium
ACTGCATAACGCCCCTTCGTAGTAAGTCTCATAGCAAACCCTCTTTGATAATATGCATTACATTCAAACCAACATAATGCCACATCTATTGAATGGACAATACTATATCCGACTATTACAGTCAAGTATTATTCCTTGTCACCCACCCGGGTATTGTCCACAATTTTAGAATGTTTTTCACCCCCCCCGTGAATTTCAAGGGAATCCAGCTCTGGCATGGGAATATCATCCACTCGCCCACCCAGCTGTTCGATCACCTCACACATGGATTTCATCTTGCTATCCATGGCGTGAATATGGTCCAGCATCAGATTTATTGCCTGCACCATAGGATCATCAGAATCTTGAGTAATACCATAGGCATCAAAACCTATTTTTTTTGCCATCACCTGACGTTTTCGGTCTTTTTCCGATCCCCCCTTGGTTACCAGCCGTCCCGGAACACCAATCACTGTCTCTTCAGCAGCCACATCTTTAACCACCACAGCATTTGACCCAACCCGACTGCCATCACTCAGCGTAATCGGTCCCAGTACTTTAGCTCCCGCGCCAACCACAACATTATTGGCCAGCGTCGGATGCCGTTTTCCCTTATTCCAACTGGTTCCTCCCAATGTCACACCGTGGTAGAGAGTGCAGTCATCACCAATTTCTGCCGTTTCACCAATCACCACCCCCATCCCGTGATCGATAAAAAATCGTCTCCCAATCCTGGCACCAGGATGAATTTCAATACCGGTAAACCAGCGACTCAAGGTTGAGTTCAAACGCGCCAACCATTTCAACCCTATATTCCATAGAGCATGACTGACACGGTGCGCCATCACGGCATGCAGCCCCGGATAGGTCGTCAGCACCTCGAACACATTACGTGCTGCGGGATCGCGTTCAAACACACATTGAATGTCTTCACGAATACGGCTAAACATCCGGCTAATCGTCCTCTTTAATATTGTGAAGGTGGATAAATATTGATGATAACTTGATCGATTTTACAAAGCTCATCTAACGTTCAGGCTTATGCAGCTTTCGTCCCTGCGCAGCAGACAGCACACCACGCAAAATATTCATTTCGGTTTTATCTGGCCTCGCGCGGTTAAAAAAGCGCCGCAGCCGACGCATCAATTTTCGCGGATGATTGGCATCAAGAAACGCCAACTCAACTAAAGTCTGCTCCAGATGCACAAAAAATGATTCCATCTCATCCGCAGAGGCCAAATCACGCACCTCCTCCTCGAGCAGGTTATCCTTACCCGGTGAAACCAACATCAATTCGTAACACAACACCTGCACCGCAGCGGCCAGATTTAGCGAAGAATAATCAGGGTTGGTCGGGATATGAACCAAATAATGACACTTTTCCAGCTCCTCATTCGTTAAACCAGAATGTTCACGGCCAAACACCAAGGCTACATCACCCTGCAGACTCTCCCGCACAACATGGGCAGCCATCTGGCGTGGTTCCTCAACCGGCCAGGAAATACTACGACTGCGGGCACTGGCTCCAACAACAAAATGGCAACCCTCCAACGCCTGCTCCAGACTCTTACACACCACCGTATTCGCCAGCACATCATCGGCACCAGAGGCCCGCGCAGTCGCTTCAGCACAAGGAAACCCTTTAGGTTCAACCAGATAGAGCCGTTCCAAACACATATTTTTCATCGCCCGAGCAGCTGCGCCAATGTTGCCGGGATGAGAAGTGTTCACCAGTACAATTCGAATATTCGTTTTCATGCGCCTATTCTAAACGGAACACCGACTGATTACCTCATTCGCGTAGACTTCATACCACTAGGCCTCACATCAAAGACCATTCTCTGCTATCCTTGCGCCCCGTTTATATCCAGATTATCAAGAATTCAGGAACCGGCCCCATGCATCCTATTGTCAACATTGCTACCCGTGCCGCCCGCCAGGCAGGCGAAATCATCATGCGCGCCACTGAACACATGGATAAGCTGACCATCACGTCAAAAAGTGAAAATGATTACGTCAGTGAAGTTGACAATATGGCGGAGCAGGAAATCATCCGCACCATCCGCAAAGCCTTTCCAGATCACGCCATTCTGGCAGAAGAGAGCGGCCAAACCAAAGCTGATAATGATAGTGAATTCGAATGGATCATTGACCCACTCGATGGCACCACCAACTACCTGCACCAGTTTCCACAATATTCAGTCTCCATCGCTGTTAAGCAAAAAGGCCGCCTTGAACACGCAGTGGTCTACGACCCATTGAAAGATGAAATATTCAGCGCCAGCCGCGGTGCCGGTGCCCAGATGAACGGCCGCCGCCTCCGTGTCAGCCCCGCAAAAGGGCTTGAAGGCGCTCTGCTTGGCACCGGATTCCCATTCAAAGACCAGCAATACTTGGACATCTACCTGGAAATGCTCAAACAAATGATCATCCCAACAGCTGGGATTCGACGTGCAGGTTCAGCTGCCCTGGATCTGGCCTACGTTGCCGCTGGCCGTCTGGACGGTTTTTGGGAATTAAACCTCAAACCCTGGGACATGGCTGCAGGCCTGTTATTAATCCAGGAAGCGGGCGGCATGGTATCCGATATCAAAGGTGGCCACGCTATCCTTGAGAGCGGTCATGTCATTGCCGGAAACCCTCGGGTATTCAAGGCAATGATCAAGGCTCTGCACCCTTACACAAAACAAATCAATTGATTTTTCTTCCATTAAGTTAAATTTATAACCAATTGTTTAAACTTAACTTTTAACAATCAAATAATCAGATTAAGTTCTTCTTTCATTACCTTTTTACTGAATTTTATTTTCAAGTTCAGTCGTCCGCAACCGATAACCCTAGTTAGAAGAGATGTGAGGTTATTGTGATGTCAAACAAGTTGTGTAAACAGGTAATTAGCGGAACCAAAAGGGAAGAAATTCTAATGAGGGATGTGCTTGGCAGCCTCGAAGAAATAGCCGCCATGCTTTGCTATAACCCTTGGCCCGGAGACTTTGAAATCATCGCCATCTACCCACCAAATGAAGAACAAAACCAGCCACAACAAGAACAAACCGTGGTTAAAAACCAGCCACCGCCCAAAGCCGAAGTCATTTCATATCAACAGCAAAGAGCACGCTTACTCAAATCCGCATAACAACATCACTTTCTTTAGCCTGTCAATAAGTCAGGGCAAATGGGTTTAAACAAATAAGCAAAAACAATATTCTTGCTGAGTATTGACCTATCTGACCTAGGCGCGCCCATCGAATAAATCACCCGGTATATCCCCTGCACATAAAATCCAGCTAGGTTAGAATTACGCCCTCATTCGGGACATAAATTCAAGAAACAAGATCATGAGCGAAGCCGCCAGCGCAACAAAAAAAACCAAGAAAAAAACCACCGGTCATACCCCAATGATGCAACAGTTTCTACACATCAAGGCAGATCATCCCGACCTGCTGCTGTTCTACCGCATGGGCGACTTTTACGAAATGTTTTTTGATGATGCCCGCAAGGCCGCCCGCCTGCTGGATATCACTCTTACTGCCCGCGGCCAGTCCGATGGTCAACCTATTCCCATGTGCGGCATCCCCTTCCATTCAGCCGAAGGCTATCTGGCAAAACTGGTCAGACAAGGCGAATCGGTGGCCATTGCCGAACAGATCGGCGACCCAGCCACCAGCAAAGGGCCAGTTGAACGCAAGGTAGTGCGCATCATCACCCCCGGCACCGTCACCGACGAAGCCCTGCTCAACGAGCGCCAGGACAATCTGCTCTGTGCCGTCAGCCGCACCGATACTGTCTTCGGCATAGCCAGCCTCGACATCACCAGCGGCCGTATGACTGTCATGGAAGTCAGCGACCAGGATGCCGTCAGCGATGAGCTGGAACGCCTCAGGCCGGCAGAACTGCTGCTCAGTGAAGAACTGGCCCACATGCTCAAGCTGGATGACCACTACCCGGTACGCCAGCAACCGCCCTGGTATTTTGAAGAAGAAACCGCCACCCGCCTGCTAACAGAACAAACCGGCACCAAGGATTTGCAAGGCTTCGGCTGCGACACCATGACAAGCGCCATCAGCGCCGCCGGTTGCCTGATGCAATACGCCCTCGACACCCAGCGCGCCAACCTGCCCCATATTCACGGCATCCGCGTCGAACGGCGCGAAGACAGCGTGGTAATAGACGCCGCCAGCCGCCGCAATCTGGAGCTGGACAGCAACCTGATGGGTGGCCGCGACAACACCCTGCTCGACGTGCTCGACCAAAGCACTACCGCCATGGGCAGTCGCCTGCTAAGACGCTGGTTAAACCGGCCAATGCGAGACCAAACCCTTCTTAACAATCGTCTGCAAGCCGTTGAAACACTTTTAGAAAACCAGAATTTTGAGAGTCCTCGTGAAGTCCTACGCGGCATTGCCGACATGGAACGCATCCTCGCCCGCATTGGTCTCAAGTCCGCTCGCCCCCGCGATCTGGCTCAGCTCCGCGACACCCTAAGCCTGATACCTGATGTAGCATACAGTGTCAGCACACTCGACTCACCCCAGATTCAGGAAACCATTACCCGCCTCGGACAACACCCCGAACTGAGTAAACTGCTGCAACTAGCGGTGATTGACAATCCGCCGGTGGTCATGCGCGACGGCGGCGTCATCGCCCCCGGTTACGACAGTGAACTGGACGAACTGCGCAGCCTGAAACAAAATGCCGGTCAATACCTGATTGATCTGGAAGCGCGGGAAAAAGAGCGCAGCGGCATCGCCACCCTCAAGGTGGCCTATAACCGTGTGCATGGCTACTACATCGAGGTCAGCAAACTGCAAGCTGCCAACGTGCCAGCCGACTACGTCCGCCGCCAAACACTGAAAGGCGCTGAGCGCTACATCACCCCCGAGCTAAAAAGCTTTGAAGACAAAGTACTCAGCGCCAACGAACGTGCCCTGACACGAGAAAAAGCCCTCTACGAACAGCTGCTGGAAAAGCTGATCCCGCACCTGGCCGAGCTGCAAACCTCTGCCACCGCCCTGGCCGAACTGGATGTGCTGGCCAATCTGGCCGAACGTGCTGACAGCCTCAACCTTAGCAAACCGGAATTAATTACCACCCCCTGCCTTAACATCGTCGGCGGTCGCCACCCGGTGGTAGAGAAAAACCTGGACACACCGTTTGTACCTAATGACACCCGTTTCGACAACGAACGCCGCATGCTCATCATCACCGGCCCGAATATGGGTGGTAAATCAACCTACATGCGCCAAACCGCACTCATCACCCTGCTGGCCCACATCGGCAGTTTCGTCCCCGCGGAATCGGCCATCATCGGTCCCATTGATCGAATTTTCACCCGTATCGGTGCGTCTGACGACCTGGCCGGTGGCCGCTCCACCTTTATGGTGGAAATGACCGAGACAGCCAACATTCTCCACAACGCTACCGAGCAAAGCCTGGTATTAATGGATGAAGTGGGTCGCGGCACCTCTACCTTCGACGGCCTGTCACTGGCTTGGGCCTGTGCCGAGCATTTGGCTGCAAAGGTCAGTGCCTTCACCTTGTTTGCCACCCACTATTTTGAACTCACCACCATGTCAGAACAGCACAGCAACGTGGTCAATGTGCCCCTCGACGCCGTTGAGCATGGCGACAACATCGTCTTCATGCACGCCGTCAAGGAAGGCCCGGCCAACCAGAGTTACGGTCTGCAAGTCGCCGCCCTGGCTGGCGTGCCACGCGCCGTCATCAATGCCGCCAAACAACGCCTCTACCAACTGGAAAACACAGCGGTCTCAACCACACCACCGGGAAACCATGCGTCTGAACCCCAACTGGGCTTGTTCGAACCACAGCCCCATCCGGCCACCGAAAAACTGGCGGAGATCGCCCCTGACGAGTTAACCCCACGCCAGGCATTAGAGACGCTTTATCAACTTAAACAATTGTTATAAATTCAAGTAACTCTGGACAATTAAAAACAAGGAAGAAACCATGACCTTTGTTGTAACCGACAACTGCATCAAGTGTAAATACACCGACTGCGTCGACGTCTGCCCGGTAGACTGCTTCCATGAAGGGCCTAATTTTCTGGTTATCGACCCGGAAGAATGCATAGACTGCACCCTGTGTGAACCGGAGTGCCCCGCCAACGCCATCTTTGCCGAAGACGACGTGCCAGACGATCAGCAGGCCTTCACCGCCCTGAATGCCGAACTATCACTTGAATGGCCAGTGATCACCGAAAAGAAAGACGCCCCGGACGATGCCGCCGAGTGGGATGGCGTCGAAAACAAGATTAGCTACCTGGAAAGATAAAACAGCACAAACCAAAAAAGCCGCTGCCTTCATAGGCAGCGGCTTTGCATGTGTTACCTGGAAGATAATACACAAGTTTCGCTCTATCCTTCAAAATCACCAGCCGCTATTTTTCAATCAACACAACCGGAATCAGCTGGATTCAAGCAAATCATCGTAATCATCACCCAACTGCTCGCGCAGCATTGCCTGATCTTTCCTCAGTTCCAGCTTAAGCCGAGCTTCCAGGCGACGCTGACTAAGACTCTTCTTGGCTTCAGTCCCGGTTTCTTCCACAGAAAAAGCCTCACCCATTTTCACTTCGTCGCACATACTCCACTCCTGCAATTTTTCCGCGAGATAAAACAAGACATTGATGATAAATTCATGTCGACGGCATTTTATATGCAAAAATTATTTTTTCAAGCCTGAAAAAATAAATTGCCAATGCCAAAACACACCACCAAACACATTATCCCAATTTGGCAGTGGTTTTTGGTTGCGGAGCTAGACTGATACTGATACTGAATATTTTTCCAATTTCCCTAGACAGAAGCAAGCAAAGCCATAACCGCATTGACCGAAACAAAGCCAATGACAAACAGAGCAAGACTTACCCGATCAAAGATCTGAGCAACAGCAAGCTGAGACGCCCCCCCGGCAATCCTGGAAGAGATCACCGAGCCTAGCAGGGTCAGAAAAATAGTCACCATGGCCAAACCATTTGCCATGTCAATCAAAGTAACCATACCAATACCTGGCAGCTCACCCAAATTGACGTAACTACTGCCTACCGAGGCAAAAAAAGCACCTACACCGATGCCAAAACGTTCGCCAGACGATGAGCCTAAAATAAAGGCCAGGAAGGCAATACCCACCGAGGCAAACAAACCCTGGAACATTTTGAAATAAAGCCCCCAATCGGGACGATCAATCTTAACGCCATAGACAATCTGCGAATAAGTCGCTTTGTGGTCAGCGACTAATCTGGGATCACCACGACTGGTTTTATAGGCATGTGGCTTATTAATAATCTCAGCCTCTTTAAGCCGATAGCTGGGCTCTTTTACCCTGGAGCTATACTCCGCACCATTCACATCAGGCACATACCTCAATTCATTCCACTGGTGATCTCTATCTTCTATGCGAATCGTTAACAAATGATTATCACGCGGATAACGAACCACATTAAAAAACTTACTGATGCGTGCCGTAACTCGATACAAGGCGTAGTGCCTGCCTGCCACAATCACATCTTCAAGTTTGGTTCTGGACTGAATTTCTCCATCGACCACATGAAAAGTTTCGCCCGGATTAATATCACTGTCCTGCCAGTTAAACCAGATATAAAAATCAACCGTCCAGCCTGTCGTCTTGGTGGAGATTTCAATAATCCGATCAACATAAATCCCTACTCTAACCTCTTCGAAGTTGTCAGAATCAGCAGAATTTAGTACCGCAAAGTCCACCTGGGTCTTGCCCACCTCAGTAGTACTGGGATCTAGACGTTACTGTTGGCGTATCTCTGAAGAGGCTCTATCATCATAGACCCTGGTGCCTGCCAGATAGGCTGCAACAAGATAAAAAACAACCAGTCCCAGCGCCCATACAACCAGAACAGACTTTCCATTATTTTCAAAAAAACCCATTTACTGATAATCCCTTACCTGCAAGGGTGTCTCCAGTACTCGTTAAAGATTTGCCCCGTCCACGGGCCAACTCCACTCCGTTCTTCGACAGCTCATTTAGGCCTCGGCCGTCCTCGTCACCTCGCTATCGCGTCGGCTCTCAAGTGACTGACCGGGCTAGTAGCGACTGCCCACTTTCTGCGAAAGATGGTCACGTCTCTCTGGCCCCTACCGAGGGCTTGTGCTACCCCGCTCGCTATTCGCATAGCTCTCCATGTAGCACGGCGA
>JAJRUN010000077.1 GCA_024277755.1 Gammaproteobacteria bacterium
CCCAGACCCATGGCATCAGGAATGGTCAGAATATCTGAAAACAGAATTGCTGCATCAAGCGGATAACGCTCTAACGGCTGGATGGTGACCTCACAGGCCAGATCGGCATTTTTGCACAGATCCATAAAGCTGCCGGCCTGGGCACGCGTGGCTTTATATTCAGGCAGGTAACGACCGGCCTGGCGCATCATCCATACGGGGGTGTATTCAACCGGCTCTTTTAACAGGGCACGCAGAAATGTATCGTTTTTTAATTCGCTCATATTTTTTATTCACCACCAAGGACACGAAGCGCACGAAGGATTCAACAATTCAAACACCCGCCTTATTCCGTATCCGTCTTTGCGGCTTCCTCTCAATATCAATAATTTTTAGACGCACCAAAAACTCTTCGTGCCCTTAGCGGTAAATCGCTTTTTTAAACGTCCAGATAATCCAGAATACCTTCGGCAGCATTACGGCCTTCAAAGACGGCGGTAACCACCAGATCTGAACCGCGCACCATATCGCCACCGGCAAAGATCTTCGGGTTGCTGGTCTGGAATTTGAACTCACCATTCTCAGGCGCCTTAACGCGACCACGCTGATCCACGTCAACGCCGTAGTCAGCAAACCATGGTGCCGGGCTGGGCTGAAAACCAAATGCCACCAACACATGATCACAAGGGATGATCTCTTCTGACCCCGGCACTGGCTCAGGACGACGACGGCCACGTTCATCCGGCTCACCCATCCGGGTGGTCAGCAGCTTGATGCCTTCAACCTTACCATCACCAACGATTTCAACCGGCTGACGATTGAAGAGGAATTGCACCCCCTCCTCTTTGGCATTGATCACTTCGCGTTTAGAGCCGGGCATGTTTTCTTCATCACGGCGATAGGCACACATCACTGATTCGGCCCCCTGACGGATGGAGGTGCGGTTACAGTCCATGGCGGTATCACCCCCACCCAGCACAACAACCTTTTTGCCCTGCATGTTGACGAAGCCATTTTCATCCTGTTCATAACCAAGACAGTTATTGACGTTGGAAATCAGAAACGGCAGCGCTTCATAAACACCCGGCAGGTCTTCACCGGGGAAGCCACCCTTCATGTAGGTGTAGGTGCCCATGCCAAGGAAGACCGCATCGTATTCATCGATCAGCGTCTGAAAATTCACGTCTTTGCCAATGTCAGTATTGAGTACAAATTCAACGCCCATCTCTTCCATGATGGCACGACGCTTTTTGACCACCTCTTTTTCCAGTTTGAATTCTGGAATACCAAAGGTCAGCAGGCCGCCGATTTCTGGATTGCGATCATAGACAACCGGTTTGACACCGTTGCGAATCAGAATGTCGGCACAGCCCAAACCCGCCGGGCCAGCACCGATGATAGCAACCTTCTTACCTGTGTCTTTAACGTGTGACAGATCCGGACGCCAGCCCATATCAAAGGCCGTGTCAGAGATATACTTTTCTACCGAGCCAATGGTGACCGCACCAAAACCGCCTTCACCCAGGGTGCATGAACCTTCACATAGACGATCCTGTGGACAAACACGACCGCAGATTTCCGGCAGTGAATTGGTCTGATGTGACAACTCGGCGGCTTGTTCAATCTTGCCTTCAGCAACCAGTTTCAACCAATCAGGAATATAGTTGTGTACCGGACATTTCCATTCGCAATAGGGATTACCGCAGGCCAGACAACGATCAGACTGCTCCGCCGCCTGCGCCTGACCGAAGTCGGCGTAAATCTCGCGATACTCTTTTTTACGCTCGTCAGCCGCCTTTTTGGCCGGGTCGCGTCTATCGACCTGGATAAATTGAAAATTGTTACCCATAGTGTTTACCCATCTAATTCTGTCTACTCAATCCTGACCGGCGACTTAAGCCGCCGCCTTTTGCAAATCCTGTAGCAGTGACGCAAGGTCCGCCGCTTTCGGTTTCACCAGCCAGAACTTGCACAATGCATCGGCAAAGTTATCGAGGATGGCCTGACCACGCACTGAACCGGTCTCGGCAACAAACGCTTCGATCACATGACGCAAGTGATTGCGGTAAGCTTCAGTGGACTCGGTGCCTACCCGATGAATGTCGATCAACTCGTGGTTATATCGATCGACAAAGCCATTGTCTTCATCATAGATGTAGGCAAAACCACCGGTCATTCCAGCACCAAAGTTAACCCCGGTCTGACCCAGCACGGTCAGGATACCGCCGGTCATATACTCACCACCGTGGTCACCAATACCTTCCACTACCGCCTCGCAACCTGAGTTACGCACGCCGAAACGTTCGCCCGCCAGACCCGACGCATACAGCTTGCCGCCAGTGGCACCATAGAGACAGGTGTTACCAATAATTGTGGTCTCGTGGCTGGCAAAACGGCTGCCTCTGGGTGGATAAACCACCAGCTTGCCACCAGCCATGCCCTTGCCGACATAATCGTTGGCATCACCTTCAAGGTGCATTTCCAGACCACCGGCGTTCCAGACACCAAAGGACTGCCCTGCCGAGCCTTTCAAATTCAATTTGATCGGTGCATCAGACATACCGTGGTTGCCATGAAGGGCGGCAATTTCACCCGAGAGACGGGCACCGATGGAACGATCGGTATTGTGTACGTCATAGCTGAACTCGCCGCCGAACTTGTTCTCGATTGAAGACAAGGCATCTTTCACCATCTGTTCAGCCAGCTCACCTTTATCAAAAGGTTCATTACGGGCTGACTGACAGGTATGGGCGCGGCCACTGTCTTCCGTATACAAAATCGGCGTCAGATCCAAACGTTGCTGTTTGGCGGTTTCACCATCCAGCGCTTGTAACAGATCCACACGTCCCACCAGCTCTTCAAATGAACGCACACCCAGGCTGGCCATAATCTGGCGCGCCTCTTCGGCGATAAAACCGAAGTAGTTCATTACTGCCTCCACATTGCCGACGTAGAAGTCACGCCGCAGCACCTTGTCCTGGGTGGCAACACCAGTGGCACAGTTATTCAAATGACAAATACGCAAATATTTACAACCCATCGCAATCATCGGGCCTGTACCAAAACCAAAACTTTCAGCACCCAGGATGGCAGCCTTGATCACATCCAGACCGGTCTTCAAACCACCGTCTGTTTGCAGCCGCACTTTGTCACGCAGATTATTGGCACGCAGGGTCTGGTGTGTTTCGGTCAGTCCCAGCTCCCACGGGCCGCCACAATATTTCACTGAGGTCAGCGGCGAAGCTGCTGTACCACCGTCAAAACCGGCAATAGTAATCAGGTCCGCGTAGGCCTTGGCAACACCGGCAGCGATAGTGCCGACACCAGCTTCGGAGACCAGCTTTACCGACACCAGCGCCGCCGGATTAACCTGTTTCAGGTCATAGATAAGCTGCGCCAGATCTTCGATGGAATAAATATCGTGATGCGGTGGCGGTGAAATCAGGCCAACACCGGGTTTGCAATAACGCAGCTCAGCGATCAATTCATTAACCTTCTGTCCTGGCAGCTGACCGCCCTCACCGGGTTTAGCACCCTGAGCAACCTTGATCTGCAACACTTCGGCGCTGCGCAGGTAGGCTGGTGTGACGCCAAAACGACCAGAGGCAACCTGTTTGATTTTGGAGCGTTTAATGGTGCCGTAGCGTTTGGGGTCTTCGCCACCTTCACCTGAGTTTGAGCGGGCACCGAGTCGATTCATGGCCTCAGCAAGCGTCTCATGGGCTTCGGGTGACAAAGCACCGAGAGACATTGCTGCCGAGTCAAAACGTTTATAAATATTTTCTACCGGCTCTACTTCGTCGATTGAGATAGTCTCAACATCACCGCGCAGCTTGAGCATGTCGCGCAAAGAGATGGCATCACGGTTATTGATCAGGTCGGCATGTGTTTGCCAGTCGGCATAGTTGCCCGTGCGCACAGCTGTTTGCAGACTGCGAACCACGTCCGGATTATAGGCGTGGTCTTCACCGCCATGGACGTATTTAAGCAGGCCGCCCTGGCTGATGTTTTTGCGTGCATTCCAGGCCGCTTTTTGCAGCTTGGCCTGATCAGCCTGCAGATCGTCAAAATCCGTGCCTTGAATACGGGCGGTGGTGCCCTTGAAACACAAATCAACCACTTCACGATTTAGACCAACAGCCTCGAACAACTGCGAACCACGGTAGGAACCAATGGTGGATATGCCCATCTTCGACATGATTTTGTACAGACCTTTGCCAATGCCCTTGCGATAGTTACGCTCGACCGTGGCAGAACTCAGGCCTTCAATGGCTCCCGTTTTTATCATGTCACAAAGACATTCATAGGCCAGGTATGGATAGACTGCGGTGGCACCATAACCGATCAGTACGGCAAAGGCATGCGGGTCACGGGCGGTAGCGGTTTCAACCACAATATTGGCGTCACAACGCAGACCTTCATCAATCAAACGATGATGAACCGCACCCGTGGCCAGCGCCGCGTGAACCAGCAGCATGTCCTCACTAATACCACAATCGGTCAGAATGATGACGACCTTGCCGCCCTTGACCGCGGCCACTGCTTCATCACAGATGTCAATAATGGCATCTTTCAGATTACCGTTACGGTTAAGATTGATGATGATATTACCGTATTCTGGGTCGCCATCCATGGCCAGCAACTGCGTGTATTTGGCATGAGATAACACCGGCGAGCTCACCAATAGGCGTGAGGCATGATCGGCGCTTTCTTCAAACATATTGCGTTCACGACCGAAGCAGGTTTCCAGTGACATCACAATCGCCTCACGAATCGGGTCGATCGGCGGGTTGGTAACTTGGGCAAACTGCTGCCGAAAATAGTCATAGGGTGAACGCGCCTGCCTGGACAAAACCGCCAGCGGCGTATCATCACCCATGGAACCAACCGCTTCCTGACCGGCCTCAGCCAAGGCACGCAACACCTGATCACGCTCTTCAAAGCTGGCCTGAAACTGCTTTTCGTAAACCCTTAACTCATCCGCATCAAGGTTTTCGCTGCAATCACCCTGTTCGCCTTCAAGCCTGGCTTCAAGACGTTTGGAATTGGCGGCCATCCAGGCTTTGTATGGCTGACGCCCCTTGAGCATGTTATCGACATCTTCAGGCAGTAACAGTTTGCCGGTATCGGTATCCACCGCCATCATCTGACCAGGTTTGAGGCGACCCTTGGCAACGACATCTTCCGGCTTATAACCATAAACCCCAATCTCAGACGCGATGGTGATGTGACGATCTTTGGTGATGACATAACGGGCGGGGCGCAGGCCGTTACGATCCAGACTGCAACCGGCATAGCGGCCATCCGTAAGCACGATACCCGCCGGCCCATCCCAGGGTTCCATGTGCATGGAGCTGTATTCATAGAAGGCACGCAGATCAGGATCCATGTTATCGATGTTCTGCCAGGCAGGAGGTACCAGCAGGCGCATGGCACGGAAGATGTCCATGCCACCAGCCAGCAAGGCTTCGAGCATGTTATCCATGCTATTGGAGTCCGAGCCAGTCGCGCTCACCAGTGGGCGAATATCGTCCATTGGCAGCAGCGGGGTATCGAATTTATGACCACGAGCAACCGACCAAAAGCGATTCCCCTGAACCGTGTTTATTTCACCGTTATGCGCCAGATAGCGAAATGGCTGGGCCAGACGCCATTGTGGCCAGGTGTTGGTAGAGAAACGCTGATGGAATACGGCGGTTGCTGATTCCAGCGTGGCCTGGTTCAAATCCTTGTAAAACACCGGCAGGTTGGCTGGCATGACCAGCCCCTTGAACGAGATGACCCGCGACGACAGGCTAGGGACATAAAAGAAATCATCGTTGCTCTCAAGCGCCTTTTCGCTACGGCGACGGGCAACATAGAGATGGCGTTCAAAGGCAGCCTCATCCATTCCCGCTGGTGCGTTAACGAAAACCTGCTCGATCTGCGGTAGACTTTTAAGCGATTCTTCACCACAGGCCGAACTGTCAATCGGCACAACACGCCAGCCAGCTACAACCAGACCTTCCCGGGTCAGCTCTGCATTCAGCTGTTCACGAGCTGCCGCAGCTAAACTGTCATCCTGATGAAGAAAAACCATGCCCACGGCATACAGTTCAGACAGCTTAAAGCCCTGTTTTTTGGCAGCAGTGCGCAAAAAGCCATCCGGCTTGCGCAGCAACAGGCCGCAGCCATCGCCAGACTTGCCGTCGGCCGCCACTGCGCCACGATGAGTTAAACATGCCAATGCATCGATAGCCGTCTGCACCAGCCAGTGACTGGGCTTACCATCCATTTGCGCGATGAGTCCAAACCCGCAGTTATCTTTCTCAAACTCGGGGCGGTATAAACCTTGTTCCATAAGCAAAACGAGTAACCGGTTGATTGTTATTGATTCATTTGCGCCAACAGACCTCAGCCTGCCAAAGAAACGCAAAAGGGGACGGAAGTATACAATTAGAGCGGCCCTGACGCAATCCCAGGCCATACTGAAAACCACATAAGCGCTGAAATATCAATGAAATAGCGTAGACTTAACAAGCCTATTTCAGGTCGCTACGTGCCTCAGAAAAGCTGCGTATCCACGGCTGGCTCACACCCCAGGCCTTGGGCAGGGCCTTGGCCGCCTGATCTGCCTCTGCTCGACTGGCATAACTGCCATAGACCAACACGGTCAGCACCTTACCACGACGGGTAATGGGGTAGATGGCACTTTGATCGGCAATCTGGTGCTGCCTCACAAACCGCAGCACCTTGGGCCTGTCTACCAAAGCCATCATTTGCATAGTGTAATATTTTGCCGGCTGAGCCATCAACCATTCAAGTTCCGGCGCGACTTCCGCCTTAACCGTAACTGGCGTAGACAGGGATTCGACCTGACCATCAGGCTCGGCCAAAACGTCAGCCGGCGCATCAGTTGTTTCAAGCTCAGACCCGGGTTCTTCTGTGACAGCAGCCATTTCTGGCGCAATCACTGCAACCGCCTCAGCAGCATCCTCAACAACCGCTTTTAATTCTACAACCGTCGCTGGCGCGCCATCCCCAACCAACTCAGCTGATGCCGGCATCGGCTCACCTCTGGCATCTTCCAGCTTCGCCTCCGCCTCTTCACGTTCTGCAACAGCAATCGCCATCAAGACCTGTGCGTCTGCAGCACTGGGAACCTTACTCACTAGCTGCGACTCAGGCGGAACAAGCCCTTCTTTTGTCGCCAGTGATGACTCCGCTGGCACGGCAAATATTTGATTAATCTCATCTTGAAAATAAAGTACGGCAGCTATCACCACAGCCGCCAGTGCCAGCGCTACAAGCTTCAAAAAAGGGCCACGGCCACCGCTGCTGGACATATCCGGGCGATTCTTTTTTGTCAGCGCGTCATGCGCCAGTGCAACGACTTTCTCAGGAATACCGCCACTTTTTTGATGAATATCGGCAACCAACGCTGGCGACAACAGCCCATCAAGCTGTGGCACTGTTTGATTCATACGCTGGCGAAGATAACCATCCACTTCTTTCTGGCTGAATGGTTCGAGCACCAGGGTATATGCCAGACGTTCTTTGAGCAGGGCAAATCGATCCAGTTTGCCGGCCTGATCCTTACGCATACTTACAATCAGGCTAACGCTGTTGTCGGTACGTTCATCACGGAGAATTTTCTCTGCCAACAAAATCACATCATCTGTCAGCAGATGGGCATCATCGATGATGATGATGGCACGGCGACCGCTGCGACCCAGCACCTGCAGATAACGATCAAGCTCCCATAACAAATCGGCGGTTGATTCGACACCGTCCAGACCATGCTCAAACCCAAGCCCTATCTGGCGCAAAAATGTCACGCCATCCATCAGCGCTGTGGCGGTGACAAAACTGATGCGCCACGTAGTTGCAGCACGCTCAACAAAGGCCTTTAACAGGGATGTGCGCCCCACGGCCGGCTCACCCAGCAACAGCAACACCTCGCTATAAGGGGCAAGGTGTAATAGTTTATTGAGATTAAGCTTGCGTGATTCTTCGATGTAGATGGTCTTTGGACTGCTATCCTCAGACAACTCCATAGATGCATCTTCCACCCCAAACAGGCCGGAAAAACGTTCGCTTAATTTTGGTGTGATTTGTTGATCTTCGGCCATAGTGGGAGACTAGTTTCAATCTGGGCATTGTGGCAAAACTAAGCCTAAAACAAAAGCGTTTAATCAAGCCCCTGTGCACGTTGCCCTTCCATAAAAACTACCTGATAGCCTCGCTTGCTCTGCGCATCGCGACTTTTTATCAGCGCATTTTCGGCACTCTCATAATCAGGAAAATGGTCGCGCTTCAGTCGCCCGCCACTGCCCTGAAAACCCGACTCTTTCACCAGGCTCCAGCCATCAATTAAATCGGGCTGCAGAAACAGATGATAAAAGCGCGGCGGCTTGCCCTCTATCGCCGGTAATTGCATATAAATTCGCATTAAGGGTTTCTCAGGTTAATGCTGACGGATCAAAAATTCGATCATGTTCAACAATGGCATAGCGGTCTGTCATGCCAGCAACGTAATCGGCAACCGCGCGAGCACGCCCCTCCTCACCTTGACGCGACTCCAGCCGTTCGCATCGATGCAATTGTTCTGGCGGCAACATTTTTGTCTCCGCCATAAATGCATCAAACAGGTTTCTAATCACCCTCCCGGCCTTGTTGCTCATGCGCTGAACTCGATAATGCTGATACAACTGTTGGCGCAAGAACTGTTTTAACTGCAAATTCAAATCACGCATATCAGTACTAAAACTGACCATCGGCTCTGGCAGACCACGCACATCCACGATCAAGCCAGGCTGATGTTTACTCAAGTTCTGTTTGGTATTGTTAATCAAGTCAGCCACTTGGTCATTAATCATGCGACGAATGATCTCATGCACCATACGCTTGCCGCTAATATCCGGATAAAACTCTTTAACCACGTCGTACTGACGCCGAAACAATTTAATTTCACACAACTGCTCTACGCTTATCAAGCCAGCCCGCAAACCATCATCCACATCATGATTATTGTAGGCAATCTCATCGGCCAGATTAGCCAGCTGCGCTTCCAGGCCTGGCTGAGTCTTTAGTAAAAAGCGTTGCCCCACCTCACCCAACTGCCGTGCCTTATCCAGATTACAATGCTTTAAAATACCTTCACGGGTCTCAAAGGTAAGATTCAACCCTTGGAAGTCCGCATACTTTTCTTCCAGCTCATCAACAACCCACAGTGACTGCAGATTATGCTCGAAGCCACCATAATCGCGCATGCACTCATTCAAAATATCCTGACCCGCATGCCCGAATGGCGTGTGCCCAAGGTCATGAGCCAAGGCAATGGCCTCGGTCAGATCCTCATTCAGTTGCAGTGCGCGAGCAATGGAACGACCAATCTGCGCCACTTCGATTGAGTGAGTCAGGCGAGTGCGGAACATATCGCCTTCGTGGTTCACAAACACCTGGGTTTTATATTCCAGCCGGCGAAATGCGGCCGAGTGAACAATCCTGTCCCGGTCACGCTGGTATTCACTTCTAAATTGTGGCACCGCCTCGGCAACCAACCGGCCACGCGACGCCTGTGGCTGAGCAGCATAGCTCGCTAAATGTCTGTTATTTTCCACCGCGCCCCCTTTCATTAACAGCAATCAAACCTGACACTGCTGCAGCGTTTGATCCAGCAACTCGGCATCAAATTCATCCGTCACCACCGCATCACCGATGGCCTTTAACAGCACCAATCGAATTTGGCCATCCAGCACTTTTTTGTCCACAGCCATCAGATCCTTCATCTTTTCAATACTAATGCGCGGCCCCTTAACCGGCAGATTGGCGCGTTCCAAAAGCCTTGCCACACGTGTCACATCAGTCGTTTCCAACCAACCCAGCCGGGCGGAAAGATCTGCCGCCATATACATACCCACCGCCACCGCCTCACCATGCAACCACTCGCCATACCCCATCGCTGTTTCGATTGCATGACCAAAGGTATGCCCCAGATTCAGCAGTGCACGCTGGCCGCATTCGTGCTCATCCGCAGCAACCACGTCGGCCTTGTTCATGCACGAACGCTCAATCGCATAAACCAGAGCAGCCGCATCACGTCCAAGCAGGGCTTCCATATTTTCTTCCAGCCAAAGCAGAAAACACTCATCTCTAATCAAGCCATACTTGATAACTTCTGCAATCCCGGCACTCAACTGTCTATCATCCAGGGTACTAAGCACATCGGTATCAGCAATTACACACTTGGGCTGGTAAAAAGCGCCAATCATATTTTTGCCCGCCGGGTGATTCACTGCCGTCTTACCCCCCACTGACGAGTCCACTTGCGCCAGCAGTGTAGTCGGCACTTGTATAAATGGGATACCACGCTGATAACAGGCCGCAGCAAAACCCGCCATATCGCCAACGACCCCTCCGCCCAGGGCGATAATGCTTGTTTGCCTGCTCATGCGTTTTTCAAGCAAAGCGGTAAAAATATCGTTCAAATACTCCAGCGTTTTGTACTTTTCTCCATCTGGCAGAATCACCGATTCAGCCCGATATCCCTCTAGTGAAGCCATCAATTTATCCAGATACAGTGGCGCAACGGTTGTGTTGCTAACAACCAAGACTTCCTTGCCACTCAGGTAGTTATGAATCAGCGCCGCCTTGCCAAGCAGGCTGCGGCCAATATAGATAGGGTAACTTCTATCGCCCAAGGCGACATCCAAGGTAATCATCTGCCTGCTCTCAACTAGTTTTTTTATTCATGTTAATGACACCCTGGCGTCTCAGATGCTCTGTCAGCTTTCTGACCACAGAGCGAACACTCTCTTCGCCAGTCTCCATAATAATATCGGCCACATCCCGGTATAGCGGGTCGCGCTGCACCAGCAACTGTTTTATTTTTCCCAGCGGATCATCTGTCTGTAGCAAGGGGCGGTTTCGATCATGGACTGTACGCTTATATAACTGCTCCGGGGTCGCACACAAATACACTACCACCCCTCGCTGCCGCAAAAAATTACGATTATCAACATCCAACACTGCGCCGCCGCCAGTTGCCAGGACGAGACCCTGCCGCTGAGTCAACTCATCAATGACCGCTTTTTCACGTTTTCTGAAACCCGCCTCGCCCTCGACATCAAAAATCACCGGGATCTTCACGCCAGTGCGGGCAACAATTTCATGATCACTATCGACAAAACGCCAGCCCAGGAATTTTGCCAACTGTTTGCCAATCGTCGTTTTACCGGCCCCCATGGGGCCAACAATGAAGACCTTTTTAGGCTTCGCGGATGAGTCTGTCATTAAAATATTGCCATTGATTCTGCCGTCACGATGGCAAATTTACCAAAAAACAGAAGCCAACAGTGAGTTTAGGCAATAAAAAAGGGGCCATGAGTAAACTCACGGCCCCTTGATAGCACAAACAGTTAGTTGATAGTCAGGCCTTCTTTGATGATCTTTGGTGTAATGAAGACTAGCAACTCTTCCTTGGAGTCGCGTTTGGTTGTTGAACGAAACAACACACCAATCAACGGTAAATCCCCCAAAAATGGCACCTTGCTGACACCATCATTGGTGGCTTCTTCATAAACGCCGCCCAAGACGATAGTTTCGCCATTTTCTACCAGCACCTGAGTATTAATTTCGCGAGTATTGATACTCGGCACACCCTCATATATATCGCCAACACTGTCTTTGTTAATCTGCAGATCCATAATCACCCGATCATCCGGCGTAATCTGCGGGGTGACCCGCAGACTCAAAACAGCCTTTTTAAATGATGTTGTTGTTGCGCCGCTCACACTGCCGGAGTTCTGTTGGTAAGCAATCTCCACACCCTGTTCAATAAAGGCCTCTTTCTGATTGGCCGTGATCAGACGCGGTGAAGAAACCACCTCGCCCTGTCCTTCCGCCACCATGGCTGACAACTCAAGATCGATGTTTGTACCAAACGGCAGTTTGACAAAACTCAAGGCGAATGATGCTGCCGATCCCGTTTCAGGGTTTGCAGGCAAATCGACATTCAGGCGGCCTGGCGCTGTCAGCGTATCATTGTTAATTAGCTGATCTGTAGCACCAAGTGTGCCACTAAACTGGCTGCCACTTCCCGTGTCTGAAGCCCCCAGCGTATCTCGTGAAACACCAAAGCGAGCACCAATATCCTTGTTATAACTGCTATTGGCAATCACAAGCCGGGCCTCAATCAGCACCTGCCGCACAGGAATATCCAGATTAGCAATCAGGCGATGAATCTCTTCCAATGATGAAATTGTATCCCTGACCAAAAGCGTATTGGTACGCTCATCAATGCTGACACTGCCACGAGCAGATAATAATGAGTTCTTCGCTTCACCCTCACTCTGGCCTTGCAGAATATTGGCTAGATCGCCTGCCTTGGCGTAGTTGATCTGAATCATCTCTGAGTGCAGCGGTTCCAACTCACTGAGCTGCTGCCTGGATTCCAGGTCTGCCTTTTCGCGATCAGCAATTTCCTGCGCTGGCGCCACAAACAGCAGATTACCCGTCTTTCTTACACCCAAACCCTTGGTCTTGAGGATGATATCCAAAGCCTGGTCCCAAGGTACATTTTGCAAACGCAAGGTCACACTGCCTTTTACAGTATCACTGGTAACCAAGTTCATCTCTGTAAAGTCAGCAATCAGCTGCAGTACCGCTCGCACCTCGATATTTTGGAAGTTCAGTGACAGACGCTCGCCAACAAAACCACGCTCATCGCCCTCGTGACGCAAATCTTCAAGCGTTGGCTTAATCGATTTTTTTATTTCAACCGTCAACAAATCACCTGACTGGTAAGCCATGTGATCAAACTCTTCTTTGGCACTGATAACAATGCGCACATTACTGCCTTGGCGGAAAGCATCTATCATCGTCACGGGGGTGGCAAAATCAACCACATCAAGCCGCTGCTCCAGCTCCTTGGCGATACTGCTATCAATGAAGTCCAACGCCAGCTTGCCACCTTGCTTTTGAATATTAACGCTGACCCCGGCATCAGACAGGGCAACGATAATACGGCCTTCACCTTCTTCTCCGCGGCGAAAATCAACACTCTTAACACTGTGACTAGCAGATATCTCACGACTGGAAAATACAGTCCTTTCCTTGTCGACTGGCCCTGATGATAGTGACATTGCGGAACCAGTACTATCCAGAATCACATATACATTATTACCTTCAACACGCGTTTCATAAGGCACCAGGCGCAATAGATTCAACACAACCCGGGTTCTGCCACGGGCCTCTACTGCACTAATGCTTCGTGCCGCCCCCACACCCACCTGGGTTGTACGCTTAGCAAGGTTATTATTTGTTGCTGCAAAATCCATGGCAATGCGCGCAGGACTATCAATAGTAAAGCTCAACGGCTCTGACGCAGGACCAGACATGGAAAATTTAATCTGCACCCGGTTACCAGGCAAGCTTGAGACATCAATAGCCTCCAGGGAGTTTTCTGCCATCGCCTCTTCTGCATTAACCTGAGCCATCGTCAGACCCAACAACAACATGGCCATCAACATAAATCGCTGCATCATCTTATGGCTCCAAAATTCTTGCTTCATCATCACCTGCTCACCCATATTTCCGATTCGCTTCATTGTCCACGCCCCCAGAGGTCATTCCGCAACAGCCAAAGAGGCCGGCCGCTGAATCCAAGCCCCCAAACCATCCGGCACAACTTCAATCAATTCTATTTTGTCTTCGCTAACAGACGTCACCTGACCATAATTCTGACCCAGGTAGTTGCCTATAACTATTCTCGAAACAAGACCATCAGGAGAACTGACTAATGCTGAACTCTTACCACCCTTGGACATGGTTCCCACCATTCGCAGGGTATCCAACGGAAAGCCCTCCAGCAATTCGCGCCGACGACCAAGGTCTGGCTGTAAACCACCGTCACTATCGACCTGCTTTCTATCTTTCGCATCAAGCATGGCCTTGGTCTCCCATGACATAAAGGGATCACCATAGTTGTTGGCTGAATAAGTAAAGCTGTCAACCGGAACAAACTCTGGCAATGGCGTTATACGCCCCTTGGCATTCGCTTTTACTTCATTAATATAGGTTTGCAGGTCGGTATTATCACCCCCACTACACCCTGCTAGCAACCCGACCATCACTAGAGCCAACGCAACACGGGCTGATTTTTGCCGCCATCTCATCCTCATTACCCATCCTCCTGATAGCGATAGGTCTTAGCCGTAGTCGACATGGTCAATTTCTTGTCCTTGGCTGAAATCTTTATGTCATGCAGGGTCACAATCCGTGGCAGGGCAGCCACATCACTGACAAATGCACCAAAATCATGATAGCGGCCTGTCACTTTGATATTGATCGGCAACTCAAAATAAAATTCGGCGGGCTGTTCAGCCTGTGGTTTGAACAACTCAAACTCCAGACCATTCGCCAAACCTGCCTGTGACACATCAACCAACAATTCGGCCACCTCGGTTTTGCTGGGCAGTTGGCGCAACATCGCGCCAAATGAACGCTCCATATCAGCCATCTGCTGCTTGTAAGCATCAAGGTTGACAGCCTTAAGCTGCTTAGCCTTAAAGGCGTCCTTCAATTCAACCTCTTTTTGTCTTGCCTGCTCCAACTCTTCCAGTTGATGCTGGGTAACAAACCAATATCCCGCTCCTAACACAGCCAGACAAACCGCCAAAACGGCAGCCGCCTTAACCAGCACAGGCCACGACCCCGGATCACTGGGGTCCAACCCCTTAAACTGCTCGAAATCTATATTCTTCAGGTTCATTTGCTTTCTTCCGCCTTCTTAGTCTCAATCTCTTCGGGCGTTAACTGCTTGACCTTCAATGTAAACTTGCTTGAGCGACTGCCATTTTTTTCCTTCACTTCAATCACTTCAAGCGTGGGACTATCAAACCACTCAGATTCATCCAGGTTACGCATAAAAGCTGAAACACGAGCATTAGACTGCGCCTGCCCCTCAATCGACAACTCAACGCCTAGCTGTTCAAACCTTGTTAAAAACAAGCCATCAGGCAAAGCCAGCACCAGCTTGTCAAGCATATGCACTACCATTGGCCGGCGAGTTTGCAAATTCTGGATAACATCCATTCGATTAAGCAGCTGTTTCTTTTTTGTCTCCAGCTCCTTAATCTCTTTAATTCGGCCATCAACCTTTGCTATCTCAGCGTTCAAAAAATCATTACGCAAATTTTGATCGCTAATTTTTCCGCCAATATGAACATAGACATAACCGATAATAGCCAGCATCAAAAAGGCGGCACTGACAACAATAGAGGTAAACTGGCGCTTACGCTCATTGCGTAACGCTTCCCTCCAGGGCAATAAGTTGATGCGAGCCATTAGTCGAAACTCCTCAATGCCAATCCGCATGCGATCATCAGTGCTGGTGCGTCAGCACCTAACTGTTGTGCTTTAATTTTGGAAGAAAGAGACATATTGGCAAATGGATTGGCGACAGTGGTAGGCACCCCCAGTTTGTCCTCAATCAACTCATCAATTCCCGGAATCGAGGCACAGCCACCCGCCAGAACTACATGGTCAACACTATTGTATTGACTAGAGGAAAAGAAAAATTGTAGTGAACGACTGACCTGCTGTGTCATGGCATCCTTAAATGGTTGCAACACTTCAGGCACGTAATTATCGGGCAAACCACCCTGTTTTTTAGCCAAGCCCGCCTCCTCATAAGAAAGGCCATAACGACGCTGAATTTCTTCTGTTAGCTGTTTGCCACCGAACACTTGTTCACGGGTGTAAATCATCTTGAAATCATGAATGACATTCAAGGTCGTCATACTGGCACCTACATCGAGTATCGCCACCGTCAAGCCTTCACCGGCATCCGTCAATTGCGGTGCAATCAACTTATAAGCGGCCTCCATTGCATAGGCTTCAACATCGACAACTTTTGCTGTCAGACCACCGAGTTCACAGGCCGCCACACGAATATCAACATTTTCGCTGCGTGATGCCGCTAGCAGCACCTCAACTGTGTCAGAGGCTTCACCTTCACCCGCATCAGATGGGCCTAAGATCTGGAAATCCATATTAACCTCATCAAGTGGATAAGGGATGTATTGATCTGCCTCTAACTCAATCTGCCCTTCCAACTCATCATCGCTGAGATTCTCCGGCATATTGATGGTTTTGGTAATGACTGCGGAACCGGCCACAGCAACAGCGGTTAACTTTGTCCGACTGCCGGCACGTTTAACCGCTCGATTAATTGCCGCACCCACTGACTCAACATCAGCAATGCTTTTTTCCACCACGGCATGAGGGGGTAGCGGGACGACAGAGTAACTATCAACCTTGTAACGGCCGCCATTTTCGCTGAACTCAAGCAACTTGACTGCTGTTGCACTGATATCCAGCCCTAACAAGGATGCAGATTTTCGTTTAAAGAGGTCCAATTTAGAATTCTCTAATTATTCCATTAATATGTAGCATTACGCCTTTGAGAACTTATCGGGCATTTAATACCATACTTTACATTTATCCCATATTTCTAGGATTATCCTAAAAATGCCAGATATCTTCATGTAGTATACATCGGAAGAAGCAAAGTAAACCTTAGTCCGACACCTGTAATATTGTTACCTAATTCACATTAAGATCTCTATTAAAGCGACAACCATGAAGTTCATTCTCAAACTAGCTCGC
>JAJRUN010000078.1 GCA_024277755.1 Gammaproteobacteria bacterium
ATATGGCCTGAGCCAATCGCCTGGCCTCGACGCTAACATCCATGGGGATAAAATTATCCATCATGATCACCCTGTCCGCCACGTCAAAAAAGTCACCCGAGCCGCCCATCACCAGCACTACCGATACCCCGTAGTCGTGGCTTAAGCACCGCATTTCGCTGCAACACCTGCTGGCCATAAGCCGCAATCGAGACCTGACCACTTTTACCAGAACCACGCCTGCCTTTTACACGCTGTTTAATAGCAGCGGAAAAGCTGCGCCCCAAACAATCTTCCAGCGCAATACGACGAATCTGATTTGAAAAAATCCCCTTGCTTAGGGTAATAGTGGATGCATCGATAAAGATTCGACAGCGGGAAGGATCGGCAAAGGGGTCGCCCTGAACATGATCAATGCGCAACAAAAAATCCGGGAACTGATAATCCCCTTGAATCTGTTTATAGGCCTTGTAGCCACGGCGATCAATCTGATCAAGCAGATATTCTAATTCATCCATCCCGCATACCCACTGCCGAACCTCCGCAACAATAGTGAATGGCCTAGTCCTGATCCTGGCTAAAATCGTAACTGAGTGCCGTATCCGGCCGTTGCAGGTAATAACCTTGAATATAGTTAATGCCTTGTTGCCATAAATACGCCAGCACGGTGGCATCCTGTACAAACTGGGCAATGGTTAACACACCCTTGCTCTTGGCAAAGGCGGCGATGTAATTGATGGCCACCTGATCATCTTTATTTTTGGATGCATTGCGAATCAATTGCCCGGATATTTTTATATAATCCAGGTTTAAACCCTGCCACAAAGCCATTGTCTCTACCGACAAACCTTGCAGCCCTGCGTGATCCAGTGCCACCTGACAGTTCAGCTGCTTGAGTGTTTTACAAAGTGCTTGCGCCTGGGGTTTATTTTCTAAAACATCGGTTTCCGTAATTTCAAACACCAGTGAAGACGCTGGCAATTTTGCCGCCAACAGTTGTTCACTCAACCAGGCTGCCAGACGACTGTCACCCAGGCTACTAGCAGAAAGTTTAATAAAAAACCGTGTGTTGCTTTTCGATTTCTGGCGTTCACTCAAACTGTTGATCGCATTGCTGATCACCCAGCGGTCGATGGCGGTCATCAACCCCGCCTTTTCTGCTGATCCCATAAAGGCACCGGGGGCAATTTCTTCGCCCTCATCGTCCAGCATACGCAACAGCAGCTCATAATTTTCGGCCGGCTCGGCGGCAAGATTGACGATGGGCTGATAGACCGTGACAAAGTGATTATTCGACAGTGCGGTTTTTATGCGCTCATACCAGCGCTTTTCTTCTGGTGACAGCGAGGCTGGATCAACCGTGCTACTCACCGCATCGTTTTGAACAGCCACGTGATTTGTTTCAACTGCCGGGCGAATGGCTTTGCCGCGACCTGTTTCTCTCTGAATGATCAACCCCATCAGTTCTGGAAACTGAAGCGAGACAAGGTCTTTTGCGCCCGCCTTTAAAACCAGACAACGACTCGGCTCATCCATACTTTTTGCAATCACCAGCACCGGCGTGTCTAACGCCTTTTCTTCCAGCGCGGCAATGATGTGATGAATATCCAAACCTGCAGCAAGATTTTCACTCACCAGGATGATATCCCAGCTCTGCACCGCCAGCGTCTGGTACAAGCTGTTTTGGCTATTGGCTATTTTGCCTTTAACAGCGTAGCCATTTTTGTTAACCACAGCGGCAATGAGTTTGGCACGTTCCGGGTCGGTATCAACAATAATTGTCTTTAGGGCAAGCAAATCAGTCATAGCACTCAGGCATGTTGTTAATTTCTGATTAGATTACCACCATATTTATGCCAAATGGCCAATTAAAATAGCAACAGAATCAGCTCGTAAGACGTAATCTGACTGACTGCCAGAGCTAAAACCCGCTATAATTCGGGCCTATTTTTAGCTGTAGCAAGACCTACAGAGGACTTATCATGATATTTTCATCTTTAGATCTGGCACCCGAGATCCAAAAGGCATTGGATGCCTGTGGCTACAAACAAATGACCCCCATACAGCAACAGGCAATTATCCCAGCCCGTCGCGGCAAAGATCTGCTGGCCAACGCCCAGACGGGCACAGGCAAGACCGCCGCCTTTGCCCTGCCCATTTTGCAGCAGATGTATGATCGTCCAAAACCACCATCACCCGGCACTGTCCGCGCCCTGATTCTGACACCCACCCGGGAACTGGCCGAACAACTGGCGAAAACCATCAAAGGCTATGCCCGGTTTTTGCCACTGTCGATTACCGCACTCTACGGCGGCGTTAAATTAAGCAGTCAGGAAAACAAACTCAAGGCCGGTGTCGACATCATCGTCTCCACCCCTGGCCGTCTGCTGGAGCACATGGTGCAGGGCAATATTAACCTCTCCAAGGTAGAGTTTGTGGTATTGGATGAGGCTGATCGCATGCTCGATATGGGCTTCATTACCGATGTACAGTCCCTGCTGCAAAAAACCGCCAAGCAACATCAAACCCTGCTCTTTTCTGCCACCATGTCACAACCGGTCAAGGAACTGGCCAACAAGCTGCTGAACCGGCATGAGGTGGTTAGCGTAGCCAAACAAAATGTCATTGCCGATACCGTCGAACATGTGCTCTATCCCGTGGAAGAACGGCGCAAGGCAGAACTGTTTGTTGAGCTGCTTGACCAGCACAACTGGTTCAAGGTGCTGGTATTTACCAGCACCAAAGATCAGGCCGACAAACTCATCGCCAAGCTGAAACAGGCAAAAATTAAAACCGCACTCTGCCACGGTGATAAAAGCCAGGGCGCACGCCGCCGCGCCATCGCCGATTTCAAAGACGCCAAAATTCAGGTGCTGGTTGCCACCGAAGTGGCTGCTCGCGGACTGGACATTCAGGGGCTTGAGCATGTGGTTAACTACAACCTGCCCTACCTGGCGGAAGACTATGTTCACCGCGTTGGCCGCACCGGCCGCGCCGGTGAAAGTGGTCAGGCCATCTCGCTGGTCAGCCGTGAAGAGGAGCGTTCACTGGCCAATATTGAGCGCCTGATTGGCGGACGTATTAAACGCATCAAAATGCCGGGCTACGAAGTGGGCAGCCGTGAAGTACTGCTTAAAAAAATCGACGAACGCCGCCGCCCATCACGGGCCAATAAAGCCAGTCATACCCGCATTGACCGCAACAAAACAACGAGAAAGAAAAAAGGCTAGCTTGTTGTTAAAAAACATCCGTAGATAAGCCGGGTCGAAAATGTGATTGATGCCCAGCGATTTTAAAACCCGCTTACCTGGTTATCTGTTTCCGCCAGCCAGTCACTGAACTGCGCTGGCAAGGGTGTGATGTCACCACGGGTTGGCCAATTATGCATTTTTGCCATAGCAGCAATATTCTCAATCCGATTATCAGTATGCGGATGGCTGCTAAAAAACTCCGGCGCTTGCCGGGCACCCTGATGCGCCTGCTCAAGCACATCAAATAAGGTATTGGCACCCTCAACGTGGCCATACACATGAGCCAAGGCCTGCAACGCAGTTTTATCTGACTTCTGTTCCTGTTCGCGGCTGAATTTGAGTGCCGTCAACAAACCTGTTTCACCCAACACATCCGCAATGATATTGCCACCGGCGGCGCTGCTTACCACGGCAATAGCGGTGCCGGTGATAACGGCACGCCCCAGGGACTTGATGGGGTGGCGATATTTAACGTGGGCAATCTCGTGCGCCATCACCATGGCCAGTACATTTTCATTGGGAATATTTTCCAGCAAGCCACGAAAGAAAAACACATGGCCACCCAATGTAGCAAAGGCATTAACGGTTTCAGCATCGATGTAATGCACGGTGATGGGCATAGTCGCTGGCAGCTCTTCCGCCTTTGCCAAACGGTCGGCCAGTGATTGCAGATAGCGGGTCACCTCGGCATCCTGTGACGCAATCGGCTCATCTTTCAACTGACTGGAAAACATATCCGCCATCTTTTGTTCAGCGCTAAACGGAATAAAAGGTGCCAACAAATGAGCCGCATAGCTGAGCGACACTATCGCCACGACAACGATGAGTAAAACCCCCGCCAGCAGCAGGCCAAACTCTTTGAGTGGGTGTTCTTTACTGGTATTAATACCTTCCGGCGGTTGAACTTGTTTGTATTCCGGGATCATTTGATTCTAGGCTAAAGACTGACTTGTGACAGACATCGGCATGGTGGCCGGAATAATAGCCGTGCCATAGGCCAACACCTCAATCGAGCCAATATTCCCCTTGCGCCCCTTGGATATGCTGGCTGTTTCCATCTTGATGTTAAAGACCATCTTGGCGCCCATCCCGTCGGCCTGCTCTTTCATCCGTAGCACTGCTTCACGGCGGGCGCGGTCAAGCAAGGTCTCATAACTCTTCATCCGCCCCCCCACCAGGCCACGCAGTTTGGCAGCCACCCGTTTGAAATAATCAATCGATATCACCACACTGCCCATCACCAATACCGTTTGCTGGGGTTTGGTCGACGGTGGCGGAAAACGCAACACAATGGCAGGAATGCGGTTGAGGTCTGTTTCACGTTCGATAATAGACTTGTAATGACGCTTTTCGGCAATACGGCCAAAACCATACCCCAGGCTCATCAGCACAAAAAATATAATCAGGTCATACATAATCGCCTAATCCAGAATCACAGCGGTGCCGTAGGCATATAACTCTGCCGCCCCCTGGGTCACTGATGAGGTTGAAAAACGAATATTTAACACGGCGTTGGCCCCCGCTGCCTCGGCCTGCTCAATCATCCGTGCAACAGCCTCTTCACGGGATTCCTGTAACAGTTCGGTATATCCTCTTAATTCGCCACCAAAGATATTTTTAAGGCTTGCCATAATGTCACGACCGACATGCTTGGCCCGCACAGAGTTACCCTGCACTAGCCCCAGGTGTTGGCTGACCGCCCTGCCGGGGACAATTTCAAGATTGGTTAACAGCATGTTGTTTCCTTTAATCACAATGTCATTACGATGTATCAATATAGCGTGCGTCGGTCACGTTTCTTGATCTAGACGGTAACAGCAATTCACCTGATCAGCGCTGGATTTTCAACCAAAACAGCTGTGTTATGATTTCACCTCCAAGGCACACCTAGCACAGCAACCAGATTGTATTGGCGGATCAGCGCCCCTGTGGCTTTTCGCATCAAGACACAATACGCGGACAATGCTTGTTTCCTTGGCAAAACCTGTACCAAAAGTAGGCGCTTTACAGGGTTGGCCTGTCAGCATCTATGGCTAACTGACCCATCAATACAATCTGGTTGCTGTACTAATTATCCCCATGACGATCAAAGCCCTTCTACTTACCCCACCGTTCACACAGCTCAACACCCCTTATCCGGCAACGGCTTATCTCAAGGGCTTTCTGAATCAAATCAACATCACCAGTGTTCAGGCTGATTTAGGCATTGAGGTCATCAACACTGTTTTTTCCAGCGCTGGCTTAACCCGACTGTTTGATAAAGTTGATGCCAACAATCTATCAATGTCTGAAAACAGCCAACGCATTATTGCCCTTCAGGATGATTACATTGGCAGCATTGATGCTGTTATCCGATTCCTGCAAGGCCATGATCCAACATTGGCGCAGCTGATCTGTCGCGAAGGTTTTCTGCCAGAAGCAAATCGCTTCGCTCAGGTGGCCGAGCTTGACTGGGCCTTTGGCAGTCTGGGCATTCAGGACAAAGCCAAACACCTGGCCAGCCTTTATCTTGAAGACATTGCCGACCTGATCACAGAATGTGTGGATGAGAACTTTGGCTTTAGTCGCTATGCAGAACGACTGGGCAGATCCGCCAACAGTTTTGATGAACTGCACGCCTCACTGCAAGACGAATACAGCTTTATTGATAACATTTTAATCGACCATCTAGCCCGGCATATAGACAAAGAGCAGCCCCAACTGGTGGCTATTTCTATCCCCTTCCCAGGCAATCTGTTTTCTGCCTTGCGCTGTGGCCAATGGCTAAAAAAACACCACCCCAATATCACGGTGACCCTGGGTGGCGGTTTTGTGAACACCGAACTGCGTTCACTGTCAGACCCCCGGGTGTTAAAATACACCAACTTTCTCAGCCTTGACGATGGCGAATCCCCCATCGAACACCTGATTCAATACCTCAACGGTGAACGTGAGCTAAACCATTTACGCCGTACATTTTGCCTGCTGGATAATAAGGTCACCTATATCGACAACAGCGACGCAAAAGACTACACACAAAGCGAAACAGGCACACCGGACTATTCAGACCTGCCGCTGGATAAATACATATCTGTCCTTGAAACACTTAACCCCATGCACCGGCTCTGGAGTGATGGCCGCTGGAACAAACTGACCCTTGCCCACGGTTGTTATTGGGGTAAATGTACATTTTGTGATGTCTCCCTCGACTACATAAAGACATACCAGCCCGTCAGCGCCACACGTATCTGCGACAGAATTGAACAGGTCATTCAACAAACCGGGCAAAGCGGATTTCACTTTGTTGATGAAGCTGCACCACCGGCGCTGATGCGCGACCTTGCCCTGGAAATTTTAAGGCGCAGACTTAGCATCAGCTGGTGGACCAATATCCGTTTTGAAAAAAGTTTCACTCCTGACTTGTGTCGATTACTCAAGACATCAGGCTGCATTGCCGTCTCGGGAGGCCTGGAAATCGCCTCCGAACGTTTATTGAAACTGATTCAAAAAGGCGTCACCGTTAAACAGGTTGCCAACGTATGCCGCAACTTTACTGAAGCCGGCATCATGGTTCACGCCTATCTGATGTACGGTTTTCCGTCACAAACCAAACAGGAAACCATCGATTCCTTAGAAATGGTTCGACAGCTTTTTGAAGCAGGTGTTATTCAATCCGGCTTCTGGCATCAGTTTGCCCTGACCGCCCATAGCCCTGTGGGACTGAATCCAAATGAGTACCGTATAAAAATCAAAAACAATCAGCAGGGGGCTTTTGCCAATAATGACCTCTTCTATCATGACCCCACGGGCATCGATCACGATGCCTTTAGCTATGGCCTGAAAAAATCGCTATTCAACTACATGCACGCTGTTGGTTTCGACTTCCCTCTGCAAGAGTGGTTTGATTTTAAAGTCCCTAAAACAACCATTAGAAAACACTATATTGAAAGAGCATTATCAGATAATAATAATGAACCATTCGCTATAAAAAACAATGCAAAAGTCATCTGGCTTGGCAGCCAGCCGCTGATCACAGATTTCGGTGATGAACATGAATTAATATTTCACGATAAAACCGGTGGACTGACCTTGACTGTCACAGCGACACAAAGCCGTTGGATCACTGAAATTTTACCGCTCATTTCAGTCAAAACAGAAGACGTTTACAGCATTAATCAAATCAAGGCGCACTATGAAGCTTTCGGTTTAGATGATTTCGAATCTTTCTTTTACGATATTCTGCGTCAAGAACTAAACGACTCGGGTTTATTGATACTCTCTTAAAATGAGACCTTTACAGGATACATGCGCGAAAGAAAAATGAGCTAATATTTTTCTGATTGAGGCAGAAAATGCAGTTAATAGCGAGCTATTGACAAGTTTTCTAACGAAAAGCAAGAGAATATTAACCATTTTTACTCGTGATTGTATCGTGCAAAGGTCTCAAAATAATTCATCAAAACGTGACCATTCCTACAGCCTTCTGTGGCAACCCCCTGTTCAGGTGAATAACAACGAAACGGTCACAATAATGGCAGCCTAAATACATCAATAAAAACAGGTATTGTGTCGATAACCCTGTATGTAGGTTGTTCACGGGGGTGAACTTTGTCACAAAAAAAACATTACCACCTGGTTGTTTTACTGTCACTGTTTTCCACCATTGTTAATGCAGGTTTCGAGCTTAACTTCCAACAAAACTCTGCTGGTACGCCAGCGGTCAATGGTTCCTGGGCAGACAGCATTTGTAACAGTGGCACGTATGGCCCCTGCACTTCTTTTTCTCAACCAGCCAACGAACCCACCCGGTTTATCTATGAGTCAGTCAATATCGGTGGCATTGATTATGTACACCTGGTGGTGGGCGATCCGGCGGATGGCTTTGCCCAGGAAATATACATCGAAGGCACCACAAGTGGCACTGGAACAACGGGAGCCGCTCATGGCATAAGCGTTGCCAGCGCCCCGCTCACCGGCCCGGCACAGGCAACAGGCAATCCCAAAAAAGTCATCATGCGGCAAATACTCAATGATGCTGTGGTGTCAATTGAATTTCTAAAAGATAATCTCGCTGGCAAACCGCTTATTACACAGGCACTCACAACAACTGCAATCGCATCATCTTTCAGCATTGATATGCGCGCCATCCCTTACACGGATATATCCACAACTGCGCCTATCATCAATACACAAACCCTGCTTGCGCCATCCCTGGAAATGGCTGATTTCGACATCAATACTGACAGCGTTGACTCAACCTATACAGGTGGCCAATACACATACACTGATGGCGCTGGAAACCTGGGCAGTGAGGGCATATACACATATCCCGGCGGCAATGATTATGATGTTAATGCGATTGACTGGTGCAGCTATTGGGACAGCACACAAAACCCGTTCACCAGCACCTGTCCATAGCTGGCATTATTCCTTAACCTGGTGCCGCGCTGTCAAAAAAGCCGCCACCAAAATCAAACCGCCACCCAACCACTCAATCGGCCGCACCACTTCATCCGTCAGCAGCTGTGCGGCACTGGCACCGATCACCAGTTCAAATAACAAGATCACTGCTGAGCGGTGCACCGGCATGTGGGTTACGCCGTATTGCACCGCCACCGTTGCCAGGGCAAAACCAAACAGACCCAGGGCAATGGCACCGATGTAAATATCATAACCCACCTGAGGCATGGAAATATCATCAAACACCAGCCAGGCCAGGCCGATCAGAATTGCCCCCCACCAGGCTGAAATAGCCTTGTTGGCAATGGAGATTTCCTGCTTCATTCGCACCAGCACATTGGCCAGGGCAAAGGCGAAACCAGAAGAAATGGCCAACCAGTCTGCCGTTGATTGCGGCCAGGGAAACCCCAGCTCTGGCACCCACAGCATCATCAGTGCGCCGCCCATGGCCACCAGCATCACCCCCCGGGCATAGTTGGACATCCGTTCACCGAGGATAAAATGCCCCAGCAGCACCGCCCACAGCGGCGACAGATAAAACAGCAACAAGACCCGAACAATAGTGCCTTCCAGGGTTGCCAGCAGAAAGGCCATATTGCACCAGCCGCTGGCCAGGCCAATGCCCAGCAGATACCAAAAGTGCTGACCATATTCGTGCCGATAACGCCACAGCCAGGGCAACCCCAGCAACAAGGCAGCACCATAGGCCACCAGGGTGGTCCAGACGCCATTCAAACCCGCATCATTCAATAACCGCAGCGGATACCAGAAAATACCCCAGATGCAGGCCACAAACAGCAGACTGATGATTGGCAGCAGCTCTGCCTGTCGTTTAGATATCATAATGAGTGTTATAATGCCGCGCTTATATTTGAGTCGCTCGCTATCGCAGCGATGGCTACCTTAACTGAATCGTCGGCCTTATGAATCCGGATCTAAACAAACTACACCCTTATCCTTTTGAGAAGCTGGCCAAGCTCAAGGCCGAGGTTACACCACCCGCCGGGCTGACGCACATCGCCCTGTCGATTGGTGAACCCAAGCATCCCGCACCGCAGTTTGTTGCTGACGAACTGGTGGCCAGCCTGCAAGGCCTGGCCAAGTACCCCATCACCAAGGGACTGCCGGAACTGCGTCAGAGCATAGCTAATTGGCTAAACCAGCGTTTTCGGTTACCCGCTAACAGCATCGATGCCGAGCAGCATGTCATTCCGGTCAATGGCACCCGCGAAGCCCTGTTTGCCTTCGCTCAAGCCGTTATTGATCACAGCCAAAAACCACTGCTGCTAATGCCCAACCCCTTCTACCAGATCTACGAAGGTGCGGCCTGTCTGGCCGGGGTCGAGCCTTATTATTTGAATTGCACACCTGAGACAAACTATCTGCCCGATTTTGATGCTGTGCCTGAGGATGTCTGGCAGCGTTGCCAGCTGATCTATCTTTGCAGCCCGGGCAATCCCACCGGCGCAGTCATCGGTCGTGATACACTGCAAAAGTTAATCCGTTTGGCTGACAAGCACGACTTCATCATCGCCTCAGACGAATGTTATTCAGAAATATACCCTGACGAGAACACCCCACCTGCCGGCCTGTTACAAGCGGCTGCCGAAATGGGCCATACCGATTATAAGCGTTGTGTGGTTTTTCACAGCCTGTCAAAGCGTTCCAATCTACCTGGCATGCGCTCGGGCTTTGTCGCTGGTGATGCCGAAGTGTTGAAAAAATTTCTGCTCTATCGCACCTATCATGGTAGTGCCATGCCCCCCCATCACCAGGCCGCAAGTATCAAGGCCTGGAATGATGAACAACATGTTTTGAACAACCGCGACCTGTATCGACAAAAATTCAATGCTGTGCTGGAAATATTGTCTGACGTGATGGATGTGCAGCAACCCGAAGCCGGTTTTTATCTGTGGGCCAAAACGCCCATTGACGATGCTCAATTCGCTCAGCGCCTGTTTGCCGAACAAAACGTCACCGTGTTGCCGGGCAGCTATCTGTCACGCCAAGCCCACGGCATAAATCCAGGCAGTGGCCATGTTCGCATGGCCCTGGTGGCACCACTGGATGAGTGCATCGACGCCGCCAGTCGAATCAAAACATTTATTAATTCACTTTAAAGACAAAACCTACGGAGTAATCTAAGCATGCCTGATCTGCAAACTATTATCGAAGCTGCCTTTGAACACCGCGCCGACATCAACCCGCGCAATGTTGACACCCACGTTAAGGAAGCTGTGCTGGAAGCCCTTAGCCTGCTCGACTCTGGCGAGCGTCGCGTGGCTGAAAAGGTCGATGGCGACTGGGTGGTTAATCAGTGGCTGAAAAAGGCGGTGCTGCTGTCGTTCCGCATTCAGGATAATTATTTTATGAAGGGTGGTTTCACCAACTACTTTGACAAAGTTGATTCCAAATTTGCCGATTACAACTCACGTGACTTCCGCGAAGCCGGTGTGCGTGTTGTGCCCCCTGCTACCGTTCGCAAGGGTTCATACATTGCCCCTAGCGTTGTGTTGATGCCGTCTTACGTCAACATCGGTGCCTATGTTGATAGCGGCACCATGGTTGACACCTGGTCCACTGTGGGTTCATGTGCCCAGATCGGTAAAAACGTACATCTGTCTGGCGGCGTTGGCATCGGTGGCGTACTTGAACCGCTACAGGCAGGCCCAACCATCATCGAAGACAACTGCTTCATCGGCGCCCGTTCAGAAGTTGTTGAAGGCGTTATCGTTGAAGAAGGCGCGGTTATTTCCATGGGTGTCTACATTGGTCAAAGCACCAAAATCCTTAATCGTGCCACCGGCGAAATCACTTATGGCCGCATTCCAGCCGGTTCGGTGGTTGTCTCTGGCAGCCTGCCATCCAAGTGCGGCACCCACAGCCTCTACTGCGCCGTCATCGTCAAACAGGTTGATGCCAAGACCCGGAGCAAGGTTGGCATTAACGAACTGCTGCGTGACATCTAAATACTTTTAACCACGAGGGACACGAAGGCAACACCGGTTATTTCCAGAAATACTTCGTGTCCTTCGTGCGCTCTTGTGCCCGCCTTTCGGGTATTGTGGTGAGTACTTATGACAACAATTTACGGCATCAAAAACTGCGACACCATGAAAAAGGCCATCAAGTGGCTGAATGAACATGGCGTTGAATATCAATTTCACGATTTCAAAAAAGCCGGTCTGAAAGAGGAACAACTCAAGACCTGGGTTAAGCAGGTTGGTTGGGAGATATTGGTCAATCGCCGCGGCACCACCTGGCGCAAGCTGCCTGAGACGGTGCGTGAAGGCATTAATGAGACCAAGGCCATTCAGCTGATGCTAGACAACCTCAGCCTGGTCAAGCGTCCTGTGCTGGTCACTGATAACGCTATTCACATCGGTTTTAAAGCCGATGAATACGCAGAAATATTTGCCTAGTCCCTTTTTGGATGACCCCGGAAAAACGTCAACGCATCATTGACCGGCATCGTGATGCCCTGCTGCGTTATGGTTATTCACCTAACGCCCTCTACTGGAGTAATCGGGAAATACAGGAACTGCGCTTTCGGCTGCTGCTGGAAATCGACATTCCTGGCGGGGCCAGCGTGCTGGATGTGGGCTGTGGTTTTGGTGATCTCTACGGTTTCATGCAACGACAGAAGATTGATACCCACTACACCGGCATCGACCTGTCAGCCGAGTTGATCGAGAAAGGCGCTGATCTCTATCCACAGGCAAACTTCTTTTGTGGCGACCTGTTCGACTTCAAACCAGCCCCGCAGTCATATGATTATGTGCTGCTTTCCGGTGCGCTCAACGAAGCCATGGATGACGCTGGTGAATATGCCAAGCGGGTAATCGAAACCATGCACCAAACCTGTCGCAAGGGAGTGGCTTTTAACCTGCTCAATGCCAATAACAAACAAATTGCCAGC
This sequence comes from Gammaproteobacteria bacterium, assembly GCA_024277755.1. Taxonomy (GTDB): domain Bacteria; phylum Pseudomonadota; class Gammaproteobacteria; order Tenderiales; family Tenderiaceae; genus Tenderia. The sequence continues at coordinate 12,589 of JAJRUN010000078.1, forward strand.
AGCTGGAGCCTGCAAAGCTTCTTTCCCAATGAGATACTGACCTTTTGCCAGCAACTCAATAAAAGTTGCCAGTTACGCGATGATTATTTGGATAATGACTTTACAGTGCTTATCAACAAAACCTAAAGCATCTCACCATTGGGCAATAAACCCTCGGCAACATTCAAGCCTTTGGCTGAACGCTGCTTACGCACACACTCATTCCGCTTAGTCCCCTGACAATACGCTTTAATCCAGATCATTTTGCTGTCGGTATTGAATTTTTTCCAAACAGCACAATTTTTCAGCTTCTCACATTCAGCCTTGGTGGCCACGCCATCAACATTCAGAAAAGAGCCATTAGGAAGCAGCTCATCAGGGATAAACTCGCGCTGTGTCTTTTGCTGCTTACGCACACACTGATCTTCCTTAGGGCCGCGGCAATAGCTGTTCATCCAAAAAAGTTTGCTATTGGTGCTAAATTTTTTCCAAACAACGCAATCAGCTAAGTGTTTACACTGATGCTCTGAATTATTCGATTCCTTGTCTGACACAACTGTACCCACTATTTTAATTACCGTAACTAGCTATCGACCCAACAGGAAAAACCTCAAGTCAAATAAGCGATGCCAAAACCATTGGATTCACATGGATAACACCCAAATAAACCAACAATGCAGATAGTTATTCACATATCAATAATATTCTAAATTAAGGTTGAAAAATTTAAAAAATAAGCGCTAGAATGTCCCTAAGCCTTATAAGGCTTTACCTTGAATTGCAACGATCAACAACCACAAGGGGTTAGCAATGAACAGACACAATTACACAGGAGTTTTAGGTTACTTCCTTAGGGTTTTTTTACTCATCCCCATCATATTTCTCGCATCATGTGGCGGTTCAGAAGAGGATGATACAACATCAGATAGGGGCACGACCCCGGCCAGCTCTTCAAGCCCGGCTGATATTGCCGCTATCACCGATAATCAGGCCAAGTCTGCGGCTACCCGGGTGATTAGCCAAAACTTCAGCACCTCAATGACAGCGATCAGTGACGTCACCAGCAATTCATCCGCGGTTAACACTATCGCCCAAAGCCTTGGCTTAGACCTTTCCAGCCTCGATGTCAGCACAGCCTCCCTTCGTGCAGTCGATGATGACAGCTCATCGACTGCAGCCATTGAGCAGCAAATTATCGATGCACTTGATGCGATGATAGATAATGGCATACGCGACGGCGCAACCATCACCTATGATCCCGATGAAGAGGCTCTGTGTAATGACGCCCTGCTTGGCGTAATTCCGGATCTTGCCGGTATCGTAGATGAAGACGAGCTTGATTCTGCCGAGATCATTGACGCCTGCAAAGACCTGTATAAAGACGTCACAATTGAACTGACCATTCTTGGCGATGAAAGTGGTGTACTCGCAATCAAGATGTACGGTTTTACCTTGCTGACCATAGGTTACAGCAGCGATGAAAGCTATGCCGAACTTGACCTGGCTCAAATAAAATCAATCGTAGACGCTGTTGATGCTGAACAAGATCTGGCTGAAGATCCTGATTTACCCGGCACTGTTGAAGGTGTCATTCGTCTGACCAACACCGTATTGGGTACGGATCATGCGAAGATGACACTGTCGTTCGAAGCAGACATCAAGATTATTGATGATTCCGGTGACAAAGAAACCAGTATTCTATTAGGCAAGACAGAAAAAGTCATCGAGCTGGAAGCCAACGCTAATGACAATACAGCTACATTCGAAATGGCACTGGCAACGATTGAAGCCTTATTTCCCGCCGACGATGACAATGAAGTTGAGCAACAGGCTGAACTATACGTTGATGGACTCACACTGAAGGCAGAACTAAGCAGTAACGGTGATGAAGTCGTCGTCACAAATGTAAGCCTGGGTAACGCGCCACTGCTATACAACATCATAGCCCCCAGCAGTTTCATCATTACTGATGATCCAAACGATCTGGAATTGACCATGGCCAGTTTTGGTTTCAACGTCAACGGTACGACTGAGACCATCACCTTTAGCAGCCTGTTTGACGCTGTGCTGGAGATGGACGACCGATTCGGTATTTTCAGCGGCGATGACTTTTTTGCCGGCCGACTTGATGTCAGCATTAACGACAACACTGTGCTCAAATCCAAACTCAATTCCGATGATGACCCTGTCTTTGAAGTTAGCAGCGGTTTTGTTTCTCAGGCAGGCAGTGGTGATTTTGGGGCAGGTGACAACTTTACCCAAGGCCAGTGTTTTTCACTCAACATGAGCGCACTGTTTTCACCCGACCTGCCATTCACATCTGAAAGTTGTTTTTAGACCGCGGTATCTCTGCAATACTAAAGGGCGGGTTTACCCCGCCCTTTATTTTTGAAATCGATGGTAACCGTGTTAAGACGTGACTTTCTAAAATTATCCGGTGTCTTCATTGCCAGCGCGGTGTTGCCTGCTGGACTGACAGCCTGTTTCCACAACAGCAATATCCAGCCGCTACGTTTTCCGCAGGGAGTTGCCTCGGGAGACCCCAGGGCAAACTCGACTGTCCTCTGGACCCGCGCACTGCCAGGCAATGATCGACCCCGTCATAACGTCAGTATCGAGCTTGCGCTTGAGGATGATTTCACCACACTGGTACTGCAGCAAACAGTCACCGCAGATGAACAAAGCGATTTCACCCTCAGCATTATTGTTCAAGCGCTGCAACCAAACACATTCTACTATTACCGCTTTATCAATGATGCCGGTGAAACCTCAATCACCGGTCGCACACTCACAGCACCCGGCGAAACAGGCCAGGACGCATTCCGGTTTGCCTTTGTCAGCTGCCAGGACTATAGCCATGGTTTTTATAAAGCCTATCGGCAAATGATCAATGATGATCTTGAAGCAAGCAATAAGGAAAAAATACGTTTCATTTTGCACCTGGGAGATTTTATCTACGAGACCCGCCTCGACCCACTGCAACAACCCATCGACCCGGCAAGCTATGAACCGATTCAAGGCGGATTAACAGATCGTTTCGGGCGCGCACGCCAAGTACCCATGTTTCCAAATGGCGGTGTCACTGAACAGGGAATACAGTTTGCCAACAGTCTGGCAGATTATCGCCATCTCTATAAACAATATCTCTCCGACCCTGATCTGCAGGCCGCACGGGCACGCTGGCCATTCATCCACACCTGGGATGATCATGAATTTTCAGACGACTGCTGGCAGACTGAAGCTAACTATAATACGGCCGGGGAAAAAAGCAGTACCGACGAACCATCGCAACCGAGAAAGGTGGCCGCCAATCAAGCCTGGTTTGAGTTTATTCCCGTCAATCTGTCACAACTGGATGATGTGGATACCGACCTGCGTCATGCCGCTGACTTTCAGTTTGCACAGGTCAGCAAGAGTAGCAACCGCTTCGTCAATAACGACAACCTGGCCAGCAATGAAGACAACCTCAAAGCCATTCAAACCCTGACCATCTATCGCAGCTTTCGTTTTGGCGAACTCTTTGATTTGCTGGTCACCGACAACCGTTCCTATCGCAGCGACCATGCCGTGCCGGAAGAAATTTCCGCCACGCAACCCGGTTTTCTGCATCCACGCATGGTCATGCCCTTGCAGCTGATCAATGAGCTTGATGCTGGCCGTACCGCCAATAACAACGACCCTGACACCTTTGTTATCGCTGGCGGCCTGGTATTTAACCCACGTTATAACAGCCCCGCCGGCAGCATGCTCGGCGCACGCCAAAAGCAATGGTGGAAGAACACCCTGCTACGCTCACAGAGCACCTGGAAATTCTGGGGCAACTCGGTGCCCCTGATGCGTTTTCTGGCCGATTTAAGCGCCCTGAACACAGGCCTGCCTGACGTTGTTATTTCATCAGACAGCTGGGATGGCTATGCCTCAGAACGCAATGAACTGATGCAGTTTCTCAAAACAAACAACATTAACAATGTCGTCTCGTTGTCTGGCGACTTGCATGGACACTTTGCGGGCACAGTGATGGATAATTATGATGCCGGCGAGCTTACCAGTGCCAGCATCACTGAGCTGGTCTGTGGCAGCATCAGCTCAATTTCCATGTTCGCCGCCATCAAACAACTGTCCTATCGGGAAGCACCCTCTGAGCTGGAGCAACTGCTGCAACAACTGATCAGTTATGAATCGAAACAAAGCACCACAACCAGACCCGTGCATGTAAACAATCTCAACAACACGCTAACCAGAGGCGTCCTGGCCAGTCTGGCAGCGGCAGCCAGCCAAACAGAAACGCTGTCTGAGACAGAAACACACAGCAGCCCCAACCCGCACATCAAATACGCCGATACCGATGGCCATGGTTACGGTCTGATCGACGTTGCAAAAGAGCAGCTCAGGGCCACTCTGGTGACCATTGACGGTATTACTCTGGACACGGGCTTGAACAGCCCGGGCAAAAAGAGAGAGGCCAGTTTTGTCATTCCACATGCCAACACAGACACAGCAGCCAGCATCAGCACAGTCGGGATTGTCGGCACGCCGCCTTTTCCCATGCCCTCTTAATAAGGGGCGCGGAAATTATTTAAAGCCGCGCGTTTCCCTAATCCGTTCATAAGCAGTACGAATTTCATGGGTCTTCTCCTGCGCCAGTTTCATCATCTCCGGCGGCAAGCCCTTAGCCGCCAGTTTATCCGGATGATGCTGACTGGTCAGACGACGATAAGCGCGTTTCACCTCAGCATCGGTGGCCGATTCATCAATACTGAGAATGGCATAAGCGTCTTCCAGCGATGGCCCTTGATTGCCACCGCTTTTATGGTGATGAATCTCAGCCTGAATCATAGCCTCAAGCCGTTCGAACGCGTCCACAGGAAAACCAAGGCTATTACAAATTTTCAATAACAAATCACGCTCGGCTGTTTTTAAAGTGCCATCGGCGTAGCCCACCCCCAGCTGAATCTCGATAAACATCTGAATCAGGTGCAACCGGCCACGCGTGGCTTGGTGAAGTTTCTGCAACGTAGCGTCCAGATCAAAATCAGACTCCTTGCCCTGAGCAAATAACAGCATCGCCTGACGCTGAGCCTCGGCGGGCAAACCCATGCGTTGCATCACCTGACGAGCCAGGGCAATCTCCTCTTCAGAGACACGGCCATCGGCTTTGGCCAGACAACCCATGACAGAAAAGGTACATTCAAAAAAGACCTGCTGAGTCTTAGCCTGATAATTGGCCACGGTACGCAGCAAAAAACCACCGGCAATACGTGTCATACGCTTATCAAGCTGATGGCCCAGATAAATACCGATCAGAAAGCCCCAAAAGCCACCCAGCCAATAGCCAATAAGCGCGCCGAAAATCTTACCCAACACGACTAATTCTCCTCATTTTTGTTTTGTTGTTGTTCTGCTACCAACTCGGGCCATTCAAGACTGATACGCCCCAATTCCCCGGCCCTGAGATTATGCAGTAACACCTCTGATGCCTTGTGCATATCAATGCGACCGCCCGCACGTAAACCACCGCGCAGACGGCCAACGATTGCCAATAGTTCAACATCACTCGCAGGCAGAGATTTAAATTTATATCGATGTGTCAACGCATCGGGATAGGCTTTTAATAAAAAATCAGCGGCATACATAGCCACATCTTCATAATCCATTGCCGTGCTTTTAATCGCCCCAGTGACCGCCAAACGATAACCCGTATTTTGATCATCCACACGTGGCCACAAAATCCCTGGCGTATCCAGCAATTGAATGCCATTTCCCAGGATGGTCTTTTGTTGCGCCTTGGTCACAGCGGGCTCATTACCCACCTTGGCCAACACCCTGCCTGCCAGCCCATTCATCAAGGTGGATTTGCCGACATTGGGAATGCCCAGGATCATGACCCGGGCCGGCTTTTTCTCCAGATTACGCTCCGGCAGCATTCTTCTGCACAGCGCCAGAATTTGCTGCGGCAGCTGCTTGACCTGATTTTTTCTCTCCGCAATCAACTCAATCGTCTTAACCCCGGCCTCCTGCTCGAAATACTTAATCCAGAGTTTGGTAATTTCAGGATCGGCCAGATCGGCTTTATTGAGTATTTTGATGCAAGGACGCCCCTGACGCAGCTCTGCAATCGCCGGGTTTTCACTGCTATAAGGAATTCGCGCATCCAGCACCTCAATGACAACGTCAATCAGAGGCATGACTTCCTTAATCTTTTTGCGGGCCTTGTGCATGTGCCCGGGGTACCACTGAACTGCCATATGTCGGCTCTAATTGAGTAAAGCCGCTATGGTAACAAGTGGCCGCTGTAAATAGCCACTGTTGGCATGTTGTCAGCACAGTCATTATGTATAATCGCCGCATTGAATAAACATAAAAAACAAAAGAAGGTCGCCCCGTGCCAGACAGTAACAACTCCGCAACAATCGAACTTGCCCTTGACCTCATCAGCCGGGCATCTGTGACCCCTGAAGATGCTGGCTGCCAGCAAACCATGATTTCACGCCTGCAAGCCTTAGGCTTTAACGCCGAACAGTTGCGCTTTGAAGAGGTGGATAACCTTTGGGCCCGGCGCGGCAACACCGGCCCACTATTCACCTTTGCCGGTCACACCGATGTGGTGCCCACCGGGCCACTGGAGCAATGGGATTCCGCACCATTCAAGCCGGAGATTCGTGATGGAATCCTCTACGGTCGTGGCGCTGCCGATATGAAGGGCAGCCTGGCCGCCTTTATCACTGCCTGCGAACGCTTTGTTGCCAAGCACCCGGATCATAAAGGCTCCATCGCCCTGCTAATCACCAGCGATGAAGAAGGCCCCAGCATCAACGGCACCGTCAAGGTGGTGCAACATCTCGAAGCCCGTGACGAAAAAATTGACTGGTGTCTGGTGGGCGAACCCAGCAGCACCAACAAAGTCGGTGACGTAATCAAGAATGGCCGCCGCGGTTCACTCGGCGCCCGTCTGGTGGTGCAAGGCATTCAAGGCCACGTTGCCTACCCTCATCTGGCTGAAAATCCAATTCACCAGCTTGCCCCGGTGCTGGCCGAACTGGCCGCTGAAGAATGGGATCAGGGCAATGAGTTTTTTCCGGCCACCACCTTTCAGGTCTCCAACATCAACTCAGGCACCGGTGCCACCAATGTCATCCCCGGTGAAGCAGAGGTCATTTTCAATTTCAGATTTTCAACCGAACTCACTGCTGACATTCTGCAACAACGGGTTGAAGCCATACTCAACAAACACCCGCTCAAATACACGCTTGACTGGACCTTGTCAGGACAGCCATTTCTGACCGCCGAAGGCGAACTGGTGAGTGCGGCTTGTGAAGCAATTCAAGAACTTACTGGCTATTCCAGTGAACTGTCCACGGCTGGCGGCACCTCCGATGGTCGCTTTATTGCACCCACCGGTGCCCAGGTACTTGAACTTGGGCCAGTGAATGCCACCATTCATAAAGTAAACGAATGCGTTAGCACTGAGGATCTGGACACTTTGTCCGTTATATACGAAAGGATTATGGAGAAACTACTCACCTAAGCCCCCACCACCAGGCAACGACAGGTGATGTTATCAACTAAAGGATGCTAGCTGTGAATGACGAAAAAAGACGTTTTAGCCGTATCAGTTTCGATGCCGATGTTCTCATCAGCAAAGACGGCCAGGAATGGCGCACCTCACTGCTGGATATTTCGCTGAACGGCCTGCTAGTCACCAGTCCGGCAAACTGGCCAGGACTGCCAGGTGAGCACTTTCATGCCGAAGTCATCTTCCCTGATAGCGGCAGTCTTATCCACGTAGAAGCCTCAGTGGCACACAATAATGATGGCCGTACCGGACTTCAGGTCAATAATATAGATGTTGATAGTGTCTCCCACCTGCGGCGTCTGATTGAACTCAACCTCGGTGATGAAGACCTGCTTAATCGCGAGCTTGCATCGCTGCACTGGCGCTGATTAAAAAACATCTACCGCGTCGGCCAATCGCTCTACCGCAATCACCTCCATCCCCTCTAAAGCGCCCCGTTTCGGGGCGTTTGCCTTTGGCACTACCGCACGTTTAAAACCGTGTTTGGCCGCCTCTTTAAGGCGATCAAGCCCACCCTGCACCGGGCGGATCTCACCTGCCAGCCCCACCTCACCAAATACAACCGTGTCTTTAGGAATAACCCGCTGACGCAGACTGGACAAACCCGCCAGCAACAACGGCAGATCAGCGGCAGTCTCGGTCACGCGCACCCCGCCCACCACGTTAATAAAGACATCCTGATCGTGTGTAGCAATCCCCCCGTGGCTCTGCAACACCGCCAGCAACATGGCCAGGCGATTCTGGTCCAGCCCCACCGTCACCCGGCGCGGATTACCCAGGTGGCTCTCAGTCACCAGCGCCTGCACCTCAACCAACATCGGTCGACTGCCCTCACGAGTCACCATGATGACACTGCCCGGCACCTCTTCCTGATGTCGCGACAGAAAAATAGCCGACGGATTACTCACCTCTTTCAGCCCCGTCTCGGTCATAGCAAACACACCCAATTCATTCACCGCACCAAAACGATTTTTGATGGCCCGAACCATACGAAACTGACTGCTGGTATCACCTTCAAAATACAGCACCGTATCCACCATGTGTTCCAGCACCCTAGGCCCGGCCAAAGTGCCCTCCTTCGTCACATGGCCCACCAGAAACAACGCCGCCCCACTCTTCTTGGCATAACGCACCAACTGCGCCGCACTCTCACGCACCTGGGCCACCGACCCCGGCGCTGACTGCAACATATCGGTATAAATGGTCTGAATAGAATCGATCACCATCACCTGAGGCTGCTCTTTTTGCGCATGACTCAAAATTGCCTCGATATTGGTCTCCGTCAGCAGCCGCACCTTACCCGCCGCCAAATGAAGCCGGTGGGCACGCATACTGACCTGCTCTAACGACTCTTCACCGGTGACATACAGGGTATTCAACTGCTCACTCAACATCGCCACGGTTTGCAACAACAACGTCGATTTACCAACCCCCGGATCACCACCAATCAACACCACAGACCCAGGCACCAGACCGCCACCCAGCACCCGATCCAACTCCACCTGCATAGTAGGCGTGCGCTGCACATCACCCGGCTGCACATCCTCCAGGGACTGCACCTCGGTTTTGCCCACCCCGGCATAACCGGAAAAACGCGGATTAACCTTGGCAGCAGGAGCAGGCGCAACCACTGCCACCTCAACCATACTGTTCCAGGCCTTGCAATCCAGACACTGGCCGCCCCACTTGGGATGTTGTGAACCACATTCAGTGCAGCTATACGCAATTTTAGGTTTGGCCATAAATATAAAAAAAGATCAAAATAAGTTGTAAGGACAAGCCACCCGCGGCGACCAAATAATCACCGCAACTTTACCACGGAGCCTTCATGCATCGAAACAAAACCAGGTCAGCAAACCTGCTACCCATTCTGGCTATCGCCCTGTTCAGCTCAGCCGCAGCCGCTGAACGCATTGACGTTGGCCGTTTTAGCAACAACGATCTAAGCGGCTGGGAAGAAAAATCATTTGCAGGCAATACACAATACAAGCTCGTGCAAGTGAATGACCAAACCGTATTAAGGGCACAGACCTCGGCCACCGCCTCAGGCATGTTCCACGAAATCGACGTTGATCTGAACAAAACTCCCTACCTCAACTGGTCATGGAGGATCGACAATATCTACCAGGGAAATAACGAACACAGCAAAAATGGCGACGACTACCCCGCCCGCATCTATGTCATCGTCTCTGGCGGACTGTTTTTCTGGAAAACCCGCGCCATCAACTATGTCTGGTCCAGCAACCAGCCCGTTGGCACAAACTGGAAAAACGCCTACACCGGTAATGCCCGAATGCTGGCCGTGCGCACCGGTGCCGATGAAACAGGCCAGTGGCAAACACAAAAGCAGAACATCCGTGAAGACCTGAAACAATTATTTGGTGAAGACATCAGCGAGATCAACGCCATCGCCATCATGACCGACAGCGACAACACACAACAAAGAGCCACCGCCTATTATGGTGATTTGTTTTTTTCAGAGGAATAAGAAAGGTGAGTGACTTGCTGCGGTCTGAATATTGAAGCGATTAAGCTTGTTTCAATCCACGCACCCGTGAAGGGTGCGACAGCACATGAGCGTTGACCGGGTGATATTTTTGCGTTTCAATCCACGCACCCGTGAAGGGTGCGACTCGCTGCCGACAGACAAACTTTCCAACACACCATGTTTCAATCCACGCACCCGTGAAGGGTGCGACTTCATTTCACTAAATAAATTGCGGTTATGTGGCGTTTCAATCCACGCACCCGTGAAGGGTGCGACTTAGACAGCGGCATGACCTACAAAGAACAAGCTGTTTCAATCCACGCACCCGTGAAGGGTGCGACTGTGGATATCTGTTAAATATGGCG
>JAJRUN010000079.1 GCA_024277755.1 Gammaproteobacteria bacterium
AAAGCGCAGGTGTCTATGCCTGCATCAAAGCTGAAAAGCTCGATCGCTAACGTATTGAAAAACGAAGGTTATATCATCGATTATAAGGTTGCCGAAGAAAATGGTAAGCCTGTTATGATTGTTGAGCTTAAGTACTACGAAGGTAAGCCAGTAATCGCTAAAATTCAGCGCGCTAGTCGCCCAGGTATTCGTATGTACAAGCAAAAGGATAAACTGCCTAAAGTTGAGGCTGGTTTGGGGATTGCTATCGTTTCAACACCTAGCGGTGTTATGACCGATCGCGCTGCGCGTACTGCGGGCGTAGGTGGCGAAATTCTTTGTTACGTATCGTAAGTGGTGGTGCGAAATGTCTAGAGTAGCTAAAAAATCTATATCTATCCCTAAGGGTGTTGAAGTCACCGTTAGTGGTAATACAGTTACCGTTAAAGGTACTAGTGGTCAAATGCAGCAAACTATCAGTGATCTGGTAGACGTTGTTTGCAATGACGCTAATGAAATCGTTGTTTCGGTACATCAAGACAATAAAGCGTCTTGGTCGATGGCCGGTACTACGCGTGCATTGGTAAATAATTTGGTGCGTGGCGTTACTGTGGGTTTCGAGAAGAAGCTTCAGTTGGTCGGCGTTGGTTATCGTGCCCAGGCTAAGGGTCAAGTGTTGGGTCTTACACTGGGGTTTTCTCATCCTGTTGAGCATGAGATTCCTGAAGGTATCACTGTTGAAACCCCTAGCCAGACTGAAATTATCGTCAAAGGCATGGACAGACAGAAGGTTGGTCAGGTTGCGGCGGATATTCGTGCCTATCGTCCACCTGAGCCTTATAAAGGTAAGGGCGTACGTTACGCTGACGAACATGTGGTCCGTAAAGAGGCCAAGAAAAAATAACTGTTATTGGATATGGCTATGGATAAGAAAACATCTCGTTTGCGCCGCGCAACTCGCGCCCGCGCAAAAATTCGTGAATTGGGCGCCAGTCGACTGACTGTTTTCCGTACTCCTCGGCATATTTATGCTCAGGTTATTGCGCCAAATGGTAGCGAAGTTATTGCTTCGGCTTCAACTGTTGAAGCTGCCGTTAAGAAAGACTTGGGCGCTACCGGAAACATCGATGCTGCTAAAACTGTGGGACAACTCGTTGCAGAACGGGCCAAGAACGCAGGAGTAAGTAAAGTGGCGTTTGATCGTTCTGGTTTTAAGTTTCATGGCCGCATTAAAGCGCTGGCCGATGCCGCTCGCGAAAACGGTTTAGAATTTTAATAGGGTGTAACGATGGCAAAGTTTGAACAAGCGACTACCGATGGCCTGCAAGAACGTCTGGTTTCTGTCCGTCGCGTAGCGAAAGTAGTAAAAGGTGGCCGGATTTTTGGATTTTCCGCACTCGCCGTCGTTGGCGATGGGAAAGGCCGCGTAGGGTATGGCACGGGTAAGGCTCGTGAAGTACCGGCAGCGATCCAAAAGGCAATGGAGGCAGCGCGTCGTAATATTGTTAGCGTCAAGCTTAATGAGGGTACGCTACAGCATTCGCTGAATGGTATCCACGGCGCGGCAAAAGTGTATATGCAGCCTGCATCTGAAGGTACTGGCGTTATCGCGGGTGGCGCTATGCGTGCCGTTTTCGATGTTGTTGGTGTTCGTAACGTTTTGGCGAAGTGTATTGGTTCTAGTAATCCAATCAATGTTGTGCAGGCGACCATTAATGGTCTCAACAACATGTCTGATCCTGAGTCGGTTGCTGCCAAGCGTGGAAAAACTGTTGAAGAGATTTTAGGTTAAACCATGTCAGCTGATAAAATATTGAAAGTTACACTGGTGCGCAGCCCTAGCGGTCGGCTTGCCAGTCATAAAGCGTGTGTAGCGGGATTGGGATTGCGTCGTATGCATCAGACAGTGGAAGTTGAAGACACTGCAAGCGTACGTGGCATGATCAACAAAGTTAATTACATGGTTAAGGTAGAGGGCATCTGATCATGCGTTTGAATACGATTAAACCGGCTGAAGGTTCTACTTCAGCACGTAAAAGAGTGGGCCGCGGTATCGGTTCAGGCCTGGGTAAAACCTGTGGTCGTGGTCACAAGGGCCAGCACTCTCGCTCAGGTGGGTCTCATAAGACAGGCTTTGAAGGCGGTCAGATGCCAATTCAGCGTCGTCTGCCCAAAGTGGGTTTTACCTCACGTGTCGGCCGTGTAACGGCTGAAGTACGTTTGAGCGAACTCGCGAAAGTGGGTGAAGATGTCATTGATTTGTTGTCCTTGAAGCTTGCTAATGTTGTTGGTCAGCATATTGAACGCGCTAAAGTTATGGCTTCCGGCTCTATTGATCGTGCGATTACGCTGAAGGGCGTTAGTGCGACCAAGGGTGCAAAAGCTGCGATTGAAGCAGCGGGTGGAAAGGTAGAGGACTAAAGTGGCTTTACCAGGAGCAGGACAAGCCGGTGGACTTGCCGCGGCAGGGCGTTTTAGTGAACTAAAGCGTAGGTTGTTTTTTGTCGTCGGGGCAATTATTGTTTTCCGCATTGGGGCACATATTCCTGTGCCGGGGGTCGATCCTATTGCTTTAGCTGCGTTGTTTGACCAGCAACGCGGTAGTATTATCGATATGTTCAATATGTTCTCCGGTGGGGCGTTAGAGCGTTTTACCGTGTTTGCTATTGGCATAATGCCCTATATTTCTGCATCCATCATCATGCAATTGCTGACTTCAGTCGTGCCATCACTTGAGCAGTTGAAGAAAGAAGGTGAAGCGGGCCGGCGTAAAATTAGTCAGTACACACGCTATGGTACGGTAGTGCTAGCCACTGTTCAGGCGGGTGGTGTTGCCTTTGCTCTGCAGAGTCAGCAGTTTGGTGGATTACCTGTTGTCATAACACCTGGCCCGGCGTTCATGTTTACTGCGATCATTACGTTGGTAGCAGGCACCATGTTCCTAATGTGGCTAGGTGAGCAGGTGACTGAGCGAGGCATTGGTAACGGTATTTCGCTGATTATATTTTCTGGTATCGTGGCAGGTTTGCCTTCTGCGATCGGCGGTACGCTTGAGCTAGCAAGCACAGGCGAACTGAGTCTCTTCCTAGTGTTCTTTTTTATGGCGCTGGCTGTTGCTGTCATCTTCTTTGTTATCTTTGTCGAGCGTGGGCAGCGGCGTATTACCGTTAACTATGCCAAGCGACAGCAAGGGCGCAAGATGTATGGTGGGCATACGAGCCATTTGCCGTTAAAGGTTAATATGGCGGGTGTTATTCCGCCAATATTTGCCTCGAGTATCATACTTTTTCCAGCCACTGTCGCCGGTATGTTTGGGCAGGGGAGTGAGAGTTTAGGTTGGTTGCAGGATATAGCGACAATGCTTTCGCCCGGGCAGCCTATTTATCTGATGATGTACGCAGCTGCGATTGTATTCTTTTGCTTTTTTTATACCGCCTTGCAGTTCAATCCTAGGGATACGGCAGACAACTTAAAGAAATCAGGGGCCTTCATTCCTGGAATCCGGCCTGGTGATCAGACTGCCAAGTATATCGACGGCGTCATGACTCGGCTGACCATTGCGGGTGCAATCTATATCACCGCAGTGTGTTTGTTACCAGAATTCTTGATATTAACGTGGAATGTGCCATTTTACTTTGGCGGTACCTCGATATTGATTATTGTTGTGGTTGTTATGGACTTTATGGCGCAGATGCAATCGCACCTGACCTCGCACCAGTATGATGGTTTGATGAAGAAGGCGAACCTTAAGGGGCGTGGTCGCTCCTGAGTAACTTGTTGATTCCTGTTTGGGTTAGCTAGAAAGTTCTTGGAATATAGTGTGGTACGTTGTATAATTCGCCACACTTTTTTGAGCGGTTGCTCCGCTCACAATGTATTTGGAGATATTGCAATGAAAGTGCGCGCTTCCGTAAAAAGGCTTTGCCGTAACTGCAAAATTGTTCGCCGTAAAGGTGTTGTGCGTGTGATCTGTAAAGAAGCACGTCATAAACAGCGTCAAGGCTGAATTAGATAGATATGTGTTTTTTATCTGATTGCTTGCTTCCGTAAGCTATCAAAGATAGAATTCCGCGTTTTCCGTGTTGACCCTTGGGGGTCATAGTAAAGGAGTTTGCCTGAGATGGCTCGTATTGCTGGTATAAACATTCCGGTGAACAAACATGCTGAGATTGCTTTGACCGCAATCTACGGCGTCGGGCGTTCACGAGCGCGCGATATTTGCGCCGCAGTTGGTATTGATCCAACTACTAAGATTAAAGATCTGCCGGAAAATGAAATTGAGGCACTTCGTGGGGAGGTGGGTAAGCTCACTGTAGAAGGTGATCTTCGTCGTGAAGTCTCTATGAATATTAAGCGGTTGATGGACCTCGGTTGTTTTCGTGGTTTGCGTCATCGTCGCGGCCTGCCATTGCGCGGCCAACGCACCCGTACAAACGCACGGACCCGTAAAGGGCCTCGTAAGCCGATCAGAAAATAGAAACTGGATTTAGAATATGGCAAAGGCAAGTACTCGTACGCGTAAGCGCGTAAAAAAGGATGTTGTTGATGGCGTTGCGCATATCCATGCGTCGTTTAACAATACCATCATCACTATTACAGATCGCCAAGGTAACACCCTGGCCTGGGCTACCGCAGGTGGTTCTGGCTTTCGCGGCTCACGTAAAAGTACACCGTTTGCGGCACAGGTAGCCGCAGAGCGTGCCGGCTCTGTTGTTAAGGAATTCGGTATGAAGAACATGGATGTCATGGTGAAGGGCCCAGGTCCTGGTCGTGAATCAGCTGTTCGCGCACTGAATGCGAATGGTTTTAAGATTAATAGTATTACGGACGTGACGCCTATACCCCATAACGGCTGTCGTCCTCCTAAGAAACGTCGAGTTTAAAGGAGAACTGTCGTGGCAAGGTATATTGGTTCAAAATGTCGTTTATGTCGTCGTGAAGGTGAGAAACTATTCCTGAAAGGGGAAAAGTGCTATACATCTAAATGTGCGATTGAAAATAGAAGTTTTCCACCCGGACAACACGGTCAACGCCGTAGTCGTCTGACGGATTATGGTACTCAGCTTCGTGAAAAGCAGAAGCTTCGTCGTACTTACGGTGTGCTTGAGAAGCAGTTTCGTTCTTACTACAAGGCAGCTGACCGTCGCAAGGGCTCTACAGGTGAGAACTTGTTGCAGTTGCTTGAAGGCCGCTTAGATAACGTAGTGTATCGCATGGGTTTTGCTGCATCTCGCACAGAAGCTCGTCAGCTCGTTCGTCATAAAGGCATTACGGTTAACGGTACCAAGGTAAATATTCCTAGCTTCCAGGTTGAGGCTGCCGATGCTATTGCGGTTGCTGATAAAGCGAAAAATCAGTTGCGTGTGAAAGCAGCAGTTGAATTTTCACAGCAGCGCGGTCTGGCTGACTGGATTGAGGTTGACGCATCTAAATTGCAAGGGGTCTTCAAGAACGTTCCCGAGCGTAGTGATCTGCCTGCAGAAATTAACGAAAATCTGGTCGTCGAGCTGTACTCGAAGTAAGATTTTTACTGTTAATTTATATTGTTTGCTTCAGATTTAAGAGGATAGTTTATGCAAAGCTCAGTAACTGAGTTTTTGAAACCTAGAGTTGTTGATGTAACCGAGGTTAGCAGCACTCACGCCAAGGTTGTATTGGAACCTCTGGAGCGCGGCTTTGGACATACTCTGGGTAACGCACTGCGTCGTATCCTGTTGTCATCCATGCCTGGTGCGGCCATCGTTGAAGCTCAGATCGAAGGTGTGCTGCACGAGTACAGTAGCATCGAAGGCGTTCAAGAAGACGTTATTGAGATACTGTTAAACCTGAAGGAGCTTGCGATTCGTATGCCTGAAGGGCAGGAAGCTTCTTTGACGATCAATAAAACAGGCCCTGGGCCAGTTTTGGCAAGTGATATTCAGGTGCCGCACAATATTGAGATTGTGAATCCGGATCACGTGATCGCTCATCTTGCTGATAAAGGTAGCTTGAACGCAACATTGAAAGTTGAATTGGGTCGGGGGTACGTGCCTGCCACGGCGCGGGATGAAGGCGACGAGACTCGCCCTATTGGCCATTTGCGTCTTGATGCTACGTTCAGCCCAGTTCGTCGCGTCGCCTATTCTGTAGAGCGAGCGCGCGTTGAGCAACGGACTGATTTGGATAAACTGGTTATCGACTTGGAAACCAATGGTGCGATTGACCCCGAAGAGTCTATTCGTCGTGCAGCTAATATCTTACGCGATCAGCTGACTATTTTCGTTGACCTCCAAGGTACAGAAGAAGCTGAGGTTGAGCCAAAAGAAGCCGAAATTGATCCGGTGTTGCTGCGTCCGGTAGATGACTTGGAATTGACTGTTCGTTCAGCGAATTGTCTCAAGGCTGAGAATATCTATTATATTGGCGACTTGATTCAGCGTACTGAAGTTGAGTTGTTGAAGACGCCTAATCTTGGTAAGAAATCTCTAACCGAGATTAAAGATATTCTGGCTACGCACAGTTTGTCTTTGGGTATGCGTCTGGAAAATTGGCCGCCTGCAAGCCTGAAGCAAGACGATAAAGCGTCTGCATAAGGTTAATTCTTAGGTT
The DNA here is from genome assembly GCA_024277755.1 of Gammaproteobacteria bacterium. Lineage (GTDB taxonomy): Bacteria > Pseudomonadota > Gammaproteobacteria > Tenderiales > Tenderiaceae > Tenderia. Next base: position 6,568 of record JAJRUN010000079.1, read on the forward strand.
TGTAAGCAAGTAATTTAATTAAGGAATTGAACAATGCGTCATCGTCACAGTGGTCGTCAGTTAAACCGAAATAGTAGCCACCGTAAGGCAATGTTTAAAAACATGACCGCATCTTTGATCGAGCATGAGGTTATTCGCACTACCGTAGCTAAAGCAAAAGAGTTGCGTCGTCATGCTGAGCCTTTGATTACAATGGCAAAAGAAGATAATGTAGCTAAACGTCGTCTGGCTTTTAGCCGTCTTCGTAACGATGCGGCGGTTGCCAAGTTGTTTAACGAATTGGGACCTCGCTATAAAGAGCGTCCTGGCGGTTACTTACGCGTACTTAAGTGTGGCTATCGCCCAGGAGATAAAGCGCCAATGGCGATTGTCGAACTGGTTGATCGTCCTGTGACAGAGTCTGCAGAAGACTAAGTTACTCCTTAAGTATAAAAAGCCGGGCATTGCCCGGCTTTTTTTTAGCTGAATTTTAGTATATGGAGGGTAGATGAGTCTTAGTCAATTGGTTCTTTTTACCGATTTTGGGTCAAATGGGCCTTATGTCGGCCAAGTAAAGAGCGTTTTACACACCCTCGCGCCCCGGCATCATGTTGTTGATCTTCTTAACGATGTGCCGCCTTTTTCAGCCAAGGCTGCCGGTTTTTTGTTAGCTGCTTACAGTCATGCCTTTCCGGTAGGGACTGTTTTTCTGTCAATCATTGATCCCGGGGTCGGGAGTTGCAGGGAGGCTGTTGTGCTTGACGTAGGCGGGCGCTGGTTTGTTGGGCCGAACAATGGTTTGTTTAATGCGCTTACCGTACAGGAACGGTGTTGGAATATGCGCTTAATTACCTGGCGACCTACCCCCCTATCCTGCAGTTTTCACGGCAGGGATCTGTTCGCGCCGGTGGCGGCAGGTCTGGCTACTGACTCCCTTTCCTGTGGCTGGTTGGGTGATAATACCGTTCCTCACGGCGAGGATATAGAGGCCGATGTGGATGAATTTATCTATATCGATCCGTTTGGCAATGCGATTACCGGGCGTCGGGCCTCTACGGTGTCGGGGTCTGTATTGTCGGTCGGGCCGCACCTGCTCAAGCAACAAGCCACTTTTTCTGATGTGGCAGCGGGGCAGGCATTTTGGTATGAGAACTCGAATGGCTTGGTGGAAGTAGCGGTTAATCAGGGACATGCAGCGTCTAAGATGCAGATCTCTATTGGGGATCGTTACCGCTTTATATAGTCTTTCTGTCTGAACATCTCCCGTACCCTAAATATAGTATGTGTTATGTGGTATAAATTCAGGCGGGACATGGCAAACATCTTTGTCCGGTGGGTTGTATTAATTAGACTCAATATTAGAACAACAACGACTAGCCTAACGAATGCGACAATGACTCAGTTTATCGAGAAGTGGTATTACAAATATTTTTCCGACCCGGAAGGCGTTATTCTCGCGCTGTTTCTGATTATTGGATTTGCAATTGTTATTTTCCTTGGCGATATGCTCGCGCCCGTGTTGGCCAGCGTGGTCGTTGCTTATCTTTTAGAAGGCGTAGTACGCGTGCTGGAAGATAAAGGCGTGGGTAGACTCTGGGCCGTGGCAGTAGTGTTCAGTGCTTTTTTGGCTTTGATGCTCTATTTCTTTCTGGGCTTGGTTCCTGAGCTTTCCCGCCAAGTGGTTCAACTGGCGGGTGAGATTCCTCGCATGGCCAGTGAGGGGCAGAAGATGCTGATGCGACTCCCAGAGCTTTATCCCCATATCTTGGCCGAGGCTCAGGTGCTCACGATTATGGATAATGTGCGTTCAGGGCTGGCTGATATGGGGCAGCATCTGCTGTCGTTCTCTCTAGCGTCTATATCCACTTTATTTACTATGATGGTGTATATGGTGTTGTTGCCGGTGCTGGTGTTTTTCTTTATGAAGGATAAACGCAGAATCATCGATTACGTCACCAGCTTTATGCCCAAAGAGCGGGGCGTTGCGCTTAAGGTCTGGCGTGAAATGGATCGCCAGATTGGTAATTATGTGCGGGGCAAGTTCGCTGAAATTGCTATCGTCGGGGTAGTATCCTATATAGTGTTTGCATTCATGGGGCTGAATTATGCGGCTCTGCTCGGTGCGGCTGTCGGTTTGTCTGTGGTTGTACCCTATATTGGTGCGGTTGTGGTGACTGCACCTGTGCTGTTGATCGGGTTTTTTCAGTGGGGCCTGGGTGACCAGCTGGTCTATCTGACGATCGCCTATTTCGTCATTCAAGGGCTGGATGGAAACGCGCTAGTGCCGTGGTTATTCTCGGAAGCAGTCAATCTTCATCCGATTGCAATCATTATAGCCATTCTTTTGTTTGGGGGGTTTTGGGGGTTTTGGGGCGTATTTTTTGCTATTCCACTCGCGACCCTAGTGGTGGCTGTACTTGATGCATGGCCCAAGGTGCATGCAGATACGGCGGTAGATTCAGTCCCGTCACAGTAACGCCTCAGAGGTTAAGTGAGGCAAATTCCGCCAGACGAGAACGTTCTCCGCTGACCAAGGTGATATGGCCGCTGTTTTGCCAGTGTTTGAAGCGATCTACCACATAGGTTAGGCCCGAGGTGGTCTCAGTCAGGTAGGGAGTGTCTATCTGGGCAATATTTCCCAGGCAGATGATCTTTGTTCCTGGACCTGCGCGGGTGATCAGGGATTTCATCTGTTTTGAAGTTAGGTTTTGCCCCTCGTCGATGATGACGTATTTTTTAAGAAAGGTACGACCTCGCATAAAATTCATAGAACGCACCTTGATACGATTGCGTAGCAAGTCATTGGTGGCTGCGCGGCCCCAGTCTCCGCCATCATTGCTGGACAGTACCTCTAGGTTGTCCATCAGTGCCCCCATCCAGGGCACCATTTTTTCCTCTTCAGTGCCAGGTAGAAAACCGATATCTTCACCCATAGGTATGGTGGCACGGGTGACAATGACCTCCTGGTAGCGTTGCTCATCCAGTACTTGTGCCAGCCCAGCAGCAAGGGTGAGCAGGGTTTTACCGGTCCCGGCATTGCCTAGCAGGCTGACAAAATCAATGTCGGGATCCATAAGCAGGTTAAGGGCAAAGTTTTGTTCGCGGTTACGGGCGTTGATTCCCCATACGGAGCGATGACTGCGATAGTAATTGTGGCA
>JAJRUN010000080.1 GCA_024277755.1 Gammaproteobacteria bacterium
GTCCAGCATCAGCGTATCGCCACGACTCACATCATCAACAAGCTGCTTGTACGATATGCCTACACGTTCTGCTGTGCCCGCATTTGCATCCAGATTAACATCCAGAATGAATTCTTCACCCAGCTTAAGTCTGACCTTGCCTTCGACAAATTTTTCGATCCGAATTTTGGGGCCTTGCAAATCAACCAGTACACCCACCTGACGGCCATGTGCACGGGCGCGATTACGAATCTGTTCGGCGCGCTCCTTGTGCTCCTCAGCCGTACCATGTGAGAAATTAAGACGCACCACATCCACACCTGCCTCGATAATCTGATCGAGCATTTGTGGATCATCTGTAGCCGGCCCAAGAGTCGCTATGATTTTCGTTCTGCGCAGCATACGGCCTATGTTCCCGTTATCAATTTATTTAGCACGTTCTTCCAGCATGGCTACCGCCGGCAACTGCTTGCCTTCCAGGAATTCCAGGAAAGCACCGCCACCAGTAGATATATAAGAAACCTTGTCTGAAATACCATATTTATCAACTGCAGCCAGTGTATCACCGCCACCCGCAATCGAGAATGCATCCGAGTCTGCAATGGCCAGACCCAGTACACGGGTACCTTCGCCAAACTGGTCAAATTCAAACACGCCAACCGGCCCATTCCAGACGACGGTACCTGCCGCTTTCATCATCTCTGCAAAGCGTGCCGCTGTTTCCGGGCCAATATCAAAAATCATGTCATCGTCTTCGACGTCTTCAACTTTTTTAACTATTGCCTCGGCTGTCTCGGAAAATTCCTTACCGACTACTACGTCAGTCGGAACCGGGATTTCACCACCCTTGGCGATGGCCGCTTCCATCAGGCGTTTTGCCTCCGGAACCAGGTCTGCTTCATACAGTGACTTGCCAACATTGTGACCGGCTGCTGCAATAAAGGTGTTCGCAATACCACCACCAGGAATCAGCTGATCAACGATTTTGCTTAATGCATCCAGCACCGTCAGTTTGGTTGATACCTTGGAACCACCCACAATGGCAGCCATCGGACGTTTGGGCCCATCCAGTGCCTTGCCCAGCGCATCCAGTTCACCCGCCAGTAGCGGACCAGCGCATGCGACCGGTGCATACTGACCTGCACCGTGAGTAGAGGCCTGTGCACGATGCGCCGTACCAAATGCATCCATGACATAGATGTCACACAACGCCGCATACTGCTTTGACAGCGCTTCATCATTTTTCTTTTCGCCCTTGTTAAAGCGAACATTCTCAAGCAATACCACATCACCATCATTCAGCGCAGGTGCATTGTCAAGATAATCCGTAACCAGCTTCACCTCTTTGCCCAGTGCATCGCTCAGGTAATCAGCAACCGGCTTCAGTGAAAACTCTGCAGCGGGCTCACCTTCAGTCGGGCGACCCAGATGTGACATCAACATGACACGTGCACCGGCCTTGATGCAGTGCTCAATGGTTGGCAGAGAAGCACGGATACGCTTGTCTGAAGAAACCTTGCCATCTTTAATCGGCACATTCAGATCCTGGCGAATCAAAACACGCTTGCCGGCAAGATCCAGATCGGTCATCTTGATTATTGACATAAAAAACTCCTGATAAAATTTACTACAAAAATTATTAGCCAAACCGCCTAAAGACAGACCCACAGGCTTGGCAAATAATTTTTTAAAGATTAGCCAACCCGGCCCATCAGAAATATGGCCCGGGCTTGCTAATAAACTAAGCGAGAGATTTGCGTTCAGAGCAAGGCGCGGACCGAATTTGAAAGCGGAGTGTGCATATAGCACATGAGCATTTCAAATTCGGGCCGCAACGCCGCTATGGACGCAAAGATCCGCTTAGTTTGCTGCTACGTGTTTTACGAAGCGTAACATGTTGCAGGTATAACCATACTCATTGTCATACCATGAAACGACCTTCACAAACGTACCATCCAGCGCGATACCGGCTCCGGAATCAAAGATGGATGATTTGCCACAACCACGGAAGTCTGTAGAAACAACCTTCTCATCGGTGTAACCCAGGGTTTCGCTCATTGGGCCAGACTCGGAAGCAGCCTTCATCGCCGCACAGATATCTTCATAGCTGGCGTCTTTTTCCAGTTCAACAGTCAGGTCAACAACAGACACGTCTGAAGTCGGAACACGGAAGGCCATACCGGTCAGCTTGCCATTCAGTTCCGGCATAACTACACCCACGGCCTTGGCAGCACCGGTTGATGAAGGAATGATATTTTCCAGGATGCCACGGCCACCGCGCCAGTCTTTCATGGAAGGGCCGTCAACGGTTTTCTGTGTGGCAGTAGCTGCATGAACGGTAGTCATCAGACCACGCTTGATGCCCCACTTGTCGTTCAGAACCTTGGCGACAGGTGCCAGGCAGTTAGTGGTACAGGACGCTGCTGAGATAATAGCCTGGCCCGTATAAGTTTCATGATTAACACCGTGTACGAACATAGGAGTGCCATCTTTTGAAGGCGCTGACATAACAACTTTCTTTGCACCTGCATCGATGTGCTTCTGGCAGGTGTCTTCAGTCAGGAAGAAGCCAGTACATTCGATGACCAGGTCAGCACCAATATCGCTCCACTTCAGATCAGCCGGATCACGCTCAGCTGTCAGGCGAATTGTTTTGCCGTTTACGATCAGGTTGTTGCCATCAACAGCGATATCGCCGTCAAAGTTGCCGTGTACTGAGTCATATTTCAGCATGTAGGCCAGGTAATCAGCATCCAGCAGGTCATTAATACCTACTACTTCGATGTCACCAGAAAAATCTTTTGCGATAGCGCGAAAGGCCATGCGACCAATACGGCCAAAACCGTTAATACCGACTTTAATAGCCATGTGTTTTTCTCCTAAGTCTAATCTTTAAAATTATAAAAATGTTTTTACAAAACAGATTCAACGGCCTTCACTACGTTTTCAACGGTGAAGCCAAATTCCTTGAACAACTCGGGTGCCGGGGCAGACTCACCGAAACGGTCGATTCCAATCACCTTGCCGTTCAAACCGACATACTTGTACCAGCCAGCAGTCACTGCGGCTTCCACAGCAACGCGCGCTGTTACAGAGGCAGGCAAGACCGCTTCACGATAGGCATCATCCTGTGACTCGAACGCATCAACAGACGGCATGGAGACAACACGAATGTTCTTGCCCGACATGGCTGCTGCCGCATCCATGGCCAGCGCCACTTCAGAACCGGTCGCAATGATGATCGCATCCGGTGTGCCGTTGCAATCCTTCAGGATGTAGCCACCTTTAGTGATATCTGCTATCTGTGCATCACTACGTTGCTGATGCGGAAGCCCCTGACGCGAGAAAATCAGACAGGATGGGCCGGTCTTGCGTTCGATAGCCTGTTGCCAGCAAACGGCACTTTCTACCGCATCACACGGGCGCCATACTGCCATGTTCGGAATCAAACGTAATGTAGGAATTTGCTCAACGGCTTGATGAGTCGGGCCATCTTCACCCAGACCGATAGAGTCATGGGTATAGACAAAGATACTGCGAATTTTCATTAACGCGGCCATGCGCAGTGCATTACGTGCATATTCCGAGAACATCAGGAAGGTAGCACCGAACGGAATCAGACCGCCGTGCAGGGTAATACCATTCATGATTGCTGACATCGCAAACTCACGTACACCGTAATTCAGGTAGTTGGCGTCTTCATTACTGATCATCGGCTTGTATCCCGACCATTCAGTCAGGTTGGAACAACCCAGGTCAGCCGAACCACCAAACATTTCAGGTACAACAGGTGAGTAGGCTTCGATCGAAGCCAGTGAAGCCTGACGTGTGGCAGGACTCTTGGCATCGGCATTCACTGAAGCAATATAGTCGGCAGATTTGGCCGCCCAGTCAGCCGGCAGATCACCCGCCATGCGACGCTCATACTCTGCAGCCAGTTCAGGGAAGGCTGCCTTGTAAGCCGCGTATTTTTCATTCCAGGCCTGTTCGGCCGCTGCACCTTTTTCCTTGGCATCCCAGTCTTTATATATATCAGCAGGCACTTCGAATGCGGCGTGATCCCAGCCCAGCGCCGCCTTGGTCAAATTGATTTCATCTTCACCTAAGGGTGCACCGTGACTGGCATGGCTGCCTGCCTTGTTGGGTGAACCAAAACCAATGGTTGTCTTGCAGCAGATCATGGTGGGTTTGTCGGTCATGGCCTTGGCCGTTTCAACCGCTTTCTGGATTGATGCCGAATCGTGACCATCTACATCAGCAATAACATGCCAGCCATATGCTTCGAAACGTTTGGGCGTATCATCGGTGAACCAGCCATCAACGTGGCCGTCGATAGAAATACCGTTGTCGTCCCAGAAGGCAATCAGTTTACCCAGGCCCAACGTACCGGCCAGTGAACAGGCTTCGTGTGAGATGCCTTCCATCAGACAGCCGTCGCCAAGAAAGACGTAAGTATGATGATCAACAATATCGTGACCTTTCTGGTTAAACTTACCGGCCAGTGCCTTTTCAGCAATCGCCATACCAACTCCGTTGGTAATACCCTGGCCTAACGGACCGGTAGTCGTTTCAACACCCGGCGCATAACCGTATTCGGGATGACCGGGCGTCTTCGAATGCAACTGGCGGAAGCTTTTCAGGTCGTCGATCGACAGATCATAACCGGTCAGGTGCAGCAACGAATAAATCAACATCGAACCATGGCCATTTGATAATACAAAACGGTCACGATTACTCCAGTCAGGATTGGCAGGGTTATGTGTCATGTAGTCATTCCACAGCACTTCTGCGATGTCAGCCATGCCCATTGGGGCACCCGGGTGGCCGGAATTGGCTTTCTGGACTGCGTCCATGCTCAATGCACGGATGGCATTAGCAAGTTCTCTACGCGTTGCCATAATGATATCTCCTGTCTAGTTTCAAATCTGTTTTGTCTGTTTCGCGTATCGCGATCCGGACCCACTCATGAGTTATTCACGAGTCTTGTAACTGTGTTCGCGGTATCAGCCTTGTCTGACCGGCATCTTTACGGGGTGAATAACCTCCCGCACCTTTGGCCTCTGGCCAGGTGTAACACCGATATTATACTGTGAGGTACTCGCGACCCCCCGCGAAGGAACCGGTATTCTCCCCTACTTGACCGCAATGGGCAATACCGCACCCCCTAGAGTTGGATAAATCCTGTCTATAGGGACACCAAGAAGAATTATCCAGATCTGGCCGCCAAAGCTTGCCCGATAACGCAAGCGGATGTTTTATATGGTTATTGTTCAATCCATTTGATTGAACAGCCCATACTGGCAATCTGTTCTTTTGGCCCTGCACCGGTCTCGGCCACCTGCTTCATCGCCTCAAACAGATCACGACGCACATCTGCCGGAGCCGCCGTTTTACGGCTTTCATCCAGACGGCCACGATACTGCAACTGTAAATCGGCATTATAACCAAAAAAATCCGGGGTACAGACTGCGCAATAGGAGCGCGCGACCTGCTGTGTCTCATCGAACAAATACGGAAAACTGAAGCCATTTTGCTCACTGACCCGGCGCATGTTATTAAAGGAGTCCTCTTCATAATCAC